>DAONAB010000248.1:0-4962 GCA_035400805.1 Nitrospira sp.
CTGAGGTTGTATCCGAGAACTACAGGCCACTGATCCGCACTGTGTTCGCCGAAGATTTGATCGAAAGTCTGCTCCAGTCGGATTTGCCTTCCGATATTTTGAGTGCTGTCGGGGAAACTGCAGACAAATATTTGCTTCGATAGCGTATGGTCTAACAACCGTATGAAACCCACAAAATCGTTGTAAGGGCTCCCGACATCATTTTCTCGTTCGAATCCGTGCATTGAGGACCGTCAGAGCGAACTTTGTGGCTCCCGCATCTCGTCGACCGGTGACGGGTGCAAGTATGTAATGGAACAGTCCTTACGTAACCTGGAAAGATTCCTGGCGCCATTTCGATTCCCCGCCCCATTTCCTCTTTCGATTTTTCCCTACCCGTGAAAGAGTTTCCGGCACTCCATGAGGAGATAGACCGGCCGGGTGTGTTTTCCCTTGTTATCGGGCACGTGGCCGATGGCGGCGCCGGTCACCACCATCCCCGGAGGACATTCCCATTTGTGCGTGCCCGCGATGCCCCCCAGCCCGAACGCATCCGGCACCCTGGGACTGACCTGGATGGATTGCGGATCTTTTCCCTTCGACCCGTTCTCGTAGATATCCTCCGCGGTGGCATGTTCCAGCCCCACTTGCAGGAGACTTTCCCGAAGTTGAAGCTTGTTGTAGACCTCGTACAGGCCAATGGAAAGGCGGTTTGTCGGCACCGTGGTCTCGAACAAGTCGCCCTCTTTTTCGTAATTAAAGAGAAACGGGCTCTTCTCCCAACGGGACCCGACCGTGCCGTCGGCCTGCAATTCCCGGCAGGAAAACCGGAACG
This sequence comes from Nitrospira sp., assembly GCA_035400805.1. Lineage (GTDB taxonomy): Bacteria > Nitrospirota > Nitrospiria > Nitrospirales > Nitrospiraceae > Nitrospira_A. Next base: position 815 of record DAONAB010000248.1, read on the forward strand.
ATTCCCACGTGCGGTTGTTCACCTCTTTGATAAACAGCCCTTGCAGCACGCCGTCGGTAAACATCTCCAAGCAGGACACGAACCGGCTTTCGACCACCTTGTCCTTCGCGTAATCCAAATCGTTACAGGCCACCCACACGGAACCGACGGGCCCCTTAATCGGCAGATGCTTCGGCACGCAGCCGGCGATGACATAGGTGCGATAGTCGTTCACCGTGTATTGCGGGTCGCGGTCATCCAACGGATGGCCGGCGATGGTGTAGCCGCTTCCCGGTCGCACGGCGCCCGTCCCGGCCCACGGCGTGGAGGCCGGCAGCAGCAGCGCGGCTCCCAGCGCAACCAGAAGCCCGACACGCGGCGCACACGTTCCTATGGTCATGGGACATCCCTCCTCGTTGTGACGGGTCGGATTGTACGTCAGTTGCGCCGCTCTGGCGAGAGGCTGGCAGGGCCGCCCAGGCTCGTGACATGGACGAAATGTAAGGGAACAGGAATGGAGGCTAAGACCCTGTACCTGATCTGGCTGAACGTGAGCGATTCGAGACGCCGTGGATATGCGAGAGGCGGTAGGGGGATGAGGGAGAGACTGATGGCCGCATGCAGGCCCGGAGGAACAGTTCTATCGGTCCTGGTGTGTGAATCGCTTGAGTGCTTCCTGATAGACCGCGAGATCTTCGCGCTTTCCAATGGCGACGACTTCGACCAGGATCTTTTGGTCGATGATCCGGTACACGATACGGATCGATTTCTTCGCTGCGTAGAGTTTGTAATAGCCGGTGAGATCGCGGAAAGAAAGGGGTCGAGAGTCATTGTTTGACGAGCGATTCTGGCAACCTGATCGTGTGAATGACGAGGTTGCCGGTCCAGAATTCAAAGCTGCGGGTGCCGGAGCCGCAAAACGATGGTCCAATAAAGACTCCCGACCCCTTTTCTTCGTCCCCTTTTCTTCGTCCAGAGTCAGGCCGAGGCCCAGTTCGCCATCACGGAGTACATCGAACGATTCCATAACCGTGAGCGGTTCCATCAAGCGCTGGGCTATCGAAGCCGGAGGAGTTCGAGCAACAGGAGAGTGGTGCCTCATTCACGTGTCTGTTATTCCGGGGCCACCTCAGATCTTGCAGTGTGCGTGCCGCTGAGTCGGATTGGGCAGCATGCCCCGAATGTTTCTCCTGAAATTTCCGGGGCGCTGTACCACGTCATCGTCCGCGGGAACGCCCGGCACACCATCGTGCTCGATGACCGGGACCGGCAGAGGTTTCTCGATGTGCTGGTGCGTGTCGTCGATCGCTTTCACCTTCCCACCCTCTGTCGAGCCTAACGTCAGAAGGAAGCTCTGCATTGATTGTGATCGGGGAGCGTACAGCCACACACTTCCCATCCGCTGTTGGACGATCACAGCATGAAATGGTAGGATGCCGCTATGCTAATCACCACTGGAAAAGTTCTCGGTGGGATAATCAAACTTGACGAGAAAAGCCTGCCGGAAGGGGCGATTGTGACGGTGTTGGCTCCGGAGGGTGACGAAACCTTCGAATTGCGACCGGAAGAAGAGGTTCAGCTACTCGCTGCGATTGCGGAGGCGGAGCGAGGTGAGACAACCGACGCCTCGAAAGTCCTCAAGCAGATCCCTCGATCGTGAGCGGCCCAGTCCCTGTCCGTATCGTCCGGAGCGCCGCCCGGGCCATTCAAGAAGCTGCCGAATGGTGGGTCGTTAATCGACCAAAGGCTGCTGATGGCTTTACGGTTGAGCTGGAACGTGCGATCCAACTTCTTTCATCCCAGCCGACCATCGGAGCACGAGCCCGCAACGCTAGGCTGACCGGGGTTCGCCGCATTCATCTCACCCGCATTCATTACTATCTCCTACCGTGTGATTGCTGAACCAATGGTGGTTGAGGTGCTTGCCCTCTGGCATACCAGGCGTGGCTCAGCGCCTGAGCTCTGATTGGTGGGCGGGTGGTGCTGGAACTGGGTGCCCGATCGCCCGAGGCGTAAGGGCTCCACCGGGGGATGGGGCACACGGCGCGATGAATAAAAGAGCGCCAAGTCTGTGTGTGCCGCCGAGTCGGTGAGGTGGCCGGGGAGCGCGACCAGCCACGGGCTGGACCGGCGACAGGACCCGCACCTTCTTCACCCGCTACTGCCGCACGAACCATTTGACTGATCCCTTCCGACCCTTTATCGTCGCGGGCATGGGTTTGGACGAGACTCTCTTTCACAGCATCAACGGCGTGGCCGGTCGGTCGAGTCTGCTGGATTGGGTGATGGTCGAATTGGCCAAACCGGGCAATCTGCTGTATCCCATTCTGCTCGCTGCGGCCTATTGGTTCTGGAAGAACCAGCGGGAATGTCTGATCGGAGCGGCGGCGTTGGCCGGCGTGATCGGTGCGGCGGATGCGTTGGGCACGCAACTCAAGGGGCTTGTGCAGCGTCCACGTCCCTGTGTGACGCTTGCGGATGTGCATCAATTGCTGGGCTGCGGCGGGGCCTTTTCCTTTCCTTCCAATCACGCGGCCAATACCGCGGCGGCGGCGGCGTTCTTCCAGGTGCTCTATCCAAAATCGGGCTGGATCGGCTGGCCGCTTGTGGCGGCCATTGGCATTTCGCGCGTCTACATCGGGGCCCATTACCTGACGGATGTGATGGGTGGATGGGTGGTGGGCGGATTGATCGGGGCGGGCGCGGCCTGGTCGCTCACCCGTTGGTCTCGATTCAGGCCGCGTGCTGAGCGCATGGCTCCCGCCGCTGTGCGACAGTCCTCAGCCGGTTCGATCTCCTGACAATGTTATGAAGCGAGGCAGGCGAGGAGGGAGGCGCGGCAGCCTTCCTGGTCGTAGGCACGTCCGATCAAGACCACGACATGGTCCGGTTCATCGAGCAACATGACCGGCGCGACCGTGCTGGTGCGCGGCGGAAAAAACTGAAACTCCTGCAGTTCGGGTTCTCCCGCAAACCGAAAAAATCCCTTCGCCCGCTCCATTCCCTCCGGCAACGACTTCGTCCATTCCATGAACTTTTTGCGGTCGAGCGGCTTTGGTAGCCGCACCGTGGTCACCATCGGGTGATGAGGTGCGCGCGCGTCGTGCCTCTCGTCCGCTGTGGGCGGTTTCCCGAACGACACGTTGGTCGGCACTGTGCGTGTCGCCGGCGCGGCGAGCAACGCGGAAATGTCGAGCCGCGCGTGGTTGGTTTCCCAGATTCGTCCATACGGATTGTGATGGGTGATGGTCTCGCGAAATTGCTCCCAATGACCGGGGATGTAGAGATCCCGTTTATTCAGGATCAAGTCATCGGCGTAACGAATCGCGTTACGGGTCACGAGTTCCGCCATGCCGGTATCGGGCAGGGGCACGGGATGCAACATTGCGAAGATCCGTTCAAGCTTCGCGATGCGTGATACGTAGGCATCCGTCACGGCATCGACCACTTCCGCCGGGTCCGCCATGCCGGAACATTCCAGCACGATCACCGTGGATTGGTAGTCCTGCACGAGCTGGGTAATGCTCCAGGCCAAATCGTCTTTGGTGTCGCAACAGATGCAGCCGCCGGCAAGATTGAGAACTTGCTCGGCGATCGTGCCCGCGCGCGGCCCATCGATGCTGACTTCGCCCGCCTCGTTCATCAGCACACCGACCTTATGGCCCTGGCTGTTCCAGAATTCGAGGAGGCGCATGAGCAGCGTCGTCTTGCCGGCGCCGAGCGATCCGCACAGGACGTAAAAGGGAACCGGGAGTGTCTGCGGCTGAGTCATGCGGCTATTGTAACTGTCGGGGCTGAGGGAGGTATAGCGGGCGCTTCAAAATTCCGACGATTCCGACCATCCGGTTAATGGTGGCTGTGCAGAAACTCGGGATGGGAATGCTGGTCGTGGAGTTTCGAGAGGTCGCAGTGGACGGCTTCGGGATGGCAGCATTCGGTTTCGAGCTGGATCGTCAGATGCTTGATGCCGAAGTCGGTTGTGATGCGCTCTCGGATGGTGTGGAGCAATTCGCTGGTGAGGGCTTCATCGTCTCCGTCGACTTGCACATGCGTGGTCATCATGATGAGGCGCGGCTCAACCGCCCAGATGTGCAGGTCATGGACATTCTTCACACCGGGAATGGATTCGATGGTGGCGGCGACCTGCGCGGGGCTGACGCCGGGCGGGG
>DAONAB010000249.1:0-4960 GCA_035400805.1 Nitrospira sp.
GCTGAGTCTCGGCATCAATTCCATTCGACTGGGATCGCTCCAATCGACCGGCTGGCTGCTCTTGCTGAAATGGGGGCTCTATCTGGCCCCGCTTCCGCTGACGGCGCTGCTGGCTCTTAGGACCGGCTTTCAGGTCGTCAGACTGGTCAGCTACCTGATTCCCGCGGTCGCCCTTCTCACGTTGCTCTATTCGTGCTTTCGAATGGGGCAGGCCCTCGATGGCCGGTATATCAATGCCTACGTCGATGCGTCCTCCACATTTTTTGCGATGGGCATGTTTGCGGAAGTTCTGTCGCCCGAGGGCCTGGTCGTACGCTCCGACACCGGTAGTCACGGGGCCTACGGCATGTACCTGGCTTTCGCATCGCTGTTCAGTCTTTGTTTGGCCTTGTTTCAAGGATGGCACGGCATAGTGAATCGCGGGTACGCGGTCCTGCAAGGGCTGATCCTTGCTCCCTTGTGCTTCATGGGCATTCTCTGGACCGGGTCGCGATCCAGCCTTGTCCTACTGCTTGGGGCCATCCTGATGTTGGGCCTCCTGACTATGGTCAATCCCGGAGGGCTGCTCGCGCGGTCCCGCCGCTTGGCGTTTGCCGGCCTGCTGTTCCTGATGCCGCTTGGTCTATTGGGACTGATTCACGTGCTTGAGGTGAAGGTCCCCACACTTGATCGGGTGCGGGACACACTGACCGCTTCCATGCAACTCGAACAAACCGTCCGCGGAGAACTGTCTCCCGTGGACGAGCGGCACGCGTCGACTCAGCGGGCGGTGCAGAACGTTCAGACGCGTGTCTGGCTCTGGGGCCAATCGTTCCGGTATCTTCTGCGGCATCCGTTCACGATGGTGACCGGCATCGGGTATGACCGCCGCCGTTTCGTCGAAGAAGTGGTCGGAATTCCCTTCGAAGGTTTCAACTTCAACTATCAGACGGCTCATAACCTGTATCTCGATGTCCTGATCAAGGGCGGGATCGGACCGCTGCTGCCGCTCGTCGCCGCCTGTGTCTGGTTGCTGTGGGTGGGCATCAAGAGCGTCACGATTCCCGTGCGTGAGCCGAGTGCCGTCGTGCGTATCGGCGTCGGATGGATCGCCTTGGCCTGTTGGCCGCCGCTATTATTGGTCAGCCTGACCTGTGAGGAGTTGTTGACGGACAACTTGATGCTCCATTGGACCGCCTTGTTCGGCCTCCTTCTGGGATTGTGCGGGACGGCGCTGGCGGAATGGTTGCCGAATCGTATCGTACACATGACGGCGACTGCCGGGGTGGGCGGCGGGCCGGCCTACCTGACGGCGCTGGCGGACCACCAACTCGGGTCCGGCATGCAGGTGCGCGTATTCTGTTCGGACGAGAAGCCCTATGTCGAGATCTGGCGCCGGATGCCGTTGGACCTGTCCGTGCTGCCGATGCGACGCCCCAATGCGCGCTCGGTCTGGCAGTTGCTGAAAGAGTTGTTGCGCGCGCCGGCGCCGATTCATGCGCATGGTCGCGGGGCCGCGTTTTTTGCCATCTGGGTCAAGATTCTTGTCCGCGTGCCGGTGATCTATACGCCGCACGGGCCGCACTATGCCGACAACCAGGGATGGCGCTACCTGTCTGGCTGGCTGTTCGAGTTGTGCTGTCGCCTCTTGCTGGATGCCATCGTGTATGTGTCTCCGGGGGAGCGGGAGACCGCTCGTCGGCATCGGCTGCCGACGTCGAACTCCCTTGTGGTGTTGTCGGGACTGGTTCAAGAAAACGCGCAGTCGATTCATTCCGGTGATACGGGGAAGAGCTTACGTGCAGAACTCACGATCCCGGACGGGAGATTCCTCATCGGATGGATCGGCCGGTTTCACCGCCAGAAGGGCCTGGATATTCTCCTTGAGTCCGTGCGGATCGTGTCGACGCAAGTACCCGAGGCCACGTGGGCGGTGATCGGGGAGGGCAGTGAAGAGGACCGACGACGGTATCGATCGATCCTGGATACCCTTCCACAGCCGGATCGGGTGCTGTTCCTCGGCGGGCGGCCGGATGCGTTTGCCTTGATGAGAGCCTTCGATCTCTTCGTCTCGACCTCTCGCTGGGAAGGGCTTCCGCTCGTCTTGCTGGAGGCGATGGAGCAGGGCATTCCTATCGTGGCCAGTGATGTGATCGGGAACCGTGATGTGCTGCAGGGGTGGGGCATGCTCTTCAATGCCAACGACCCCAAGGCGGCGGGCGAGGCGCAAATTCGTCTGGCGCTCGATGCCCCGTTGCGGGCGCGGCTGACGAAGCTGGGTCGGGAGGTCAGGCGGTCACGATTCGCGCTGAGTCGAATGTTGCGGGAAATGGATCAGGCGTATTATGAAATTCTAGGAGCCTCGATCTTCCCGAACGGTCAGCCTTCCGGATCCGTTGTCGCAACGCCGGCAGACGCGTCCACCCGGTGGTCCGCCGGGGTGTCCTTTCCGGGGTAACCCGGGTACTGTGCCGCGTCCGGCGCAACCGTCCGAGGCGTCAGCAGGTGTGCGAGAGCTGGAGTATCGCATAGGGAGCGCAGTTCGTGAGACGAACCGGGCAGGCAGACATTCCCGAGGCCGCAACTGCCCGGGAGAGAGTAGCAGAGGCCGGTGCCCCTGCCATACCCGTCAGCCGCGCCGCGGGTCCATTGATCCTATCGGACGTCCTGCTGCAGGGGATGCGCTATCTGCTGCTGCTCTATCTGGGATACCGTTCACTGACCTATGCGGGCGCGTTTTTGTTGGGGTCCGCCCTGGGTGCGGTGCTGGGGGGGATGGTCGATTTTGGAATCAACCAGTATTGGCTGAGACTGACCGGCCCGGACCTGTGCCTGAATCAGCGGACCTTCTCTCGTGTGTTGCGTGGCAAGGTGCTGGCGTGCCTGGGCGGACTTCTCTGTATCGGTGGAGGGATCGCGTTGGGTGCCTGGAGTCCCTCACTACCGATGGCGATGGTCGTCGGCATCGGGCTTGCGGCGACGCAGGTGCTGGCCGAAACCTGTGAGGCCGCAGGGTTGTCGCTGCACCGGTATCAGATGGTGGCGCTTTTCCGGGTGTTGATGAGTGTGGGGATGTATGGTGTGCCTCTTGTGTTGGCTTGGACCCTGCAGCAGGAAGCGAATCATGCGGGTCTCGACCTGGCCCTGCTCGCAGGACTGATGATTGGAGTGCTTCTGTGCGGTCTGTATGCGTGGAGGATGATGGCGTTGCTTCCGGGAGGGACGTACGGGAACCGCGGGTATCGCCGTGCTTGGTGGGAGGCTCGCTGGCTCGGCTTGAACCAGATCGCCATCGTGCTAGATGTCCGGGCTCCGTTGCTCATTCTTGGTTTCATGCTGGGAGCGTCGGCGGTGGGGCTCTATGGTCTGGTACAACGGACGACCGCTGTGGTGGAATTGGCGTGGGCCTCACTCTCTCGACTGCTGTTGAGATCCTATGCCGAGATGGTCGGAGAGAAGGGGTCGGATCAGATCAAGGCCCGTGTGCGCATGGCCGGCCTCGTCACGGTCGCCGTCATGGCCATCGCCTCAGCCGGCCTGTGGAGCGCCATCATCTTTTATGGGAGATTCGCGGAGGTTTCGACGGAGACCGTCGTGGCGCTCTCTCTCTTGCAGTGGGCGGTCGTGGCCATCGGGTTCAGTTCCGTCAAGCGTCCGTTTGTGTCAGGGCTGATCGCGCTGTTCCAAGAGCGGCTCGTGTGTCGGGTCAATGTGACCGCCGCGCTGATCGGACTGCTGCTGGTTCCGCTGTGCATACGATATTGGGGTATCTGGGGGCCGGTCATGGCCTGGATTGTGTTGGAGGTCGCGGCCTGTCTGGTGCTGGTGCTGTTGTTTTTCTACGTATCCGGTCAAGCAAGACCCGCGCTGGTGACGAGGGCCTCCGGCGGAATAGGTGGCTATACGAAATGAAATCGCGTCGCTGAATGAAGTCGTTACGAGTTGCGATCGTCCATGATTGGCTCACCGGGATGCGGGGCGGCGAGCGCTGTCTGGAGGCGTTCTGCGAGCTGTTCCCCGATGCCGATCTCTACACCCTGCTGCACATCAAGGGGACGGTGTCGCCCACGATCGAGCGTCACCGGATCACGACCAGTTTCGTTCAATCCTTCCCGCTGGCCGCGCGGTACTATCGGTATTATTTGCCCGTATTTCCTGCTGCGATCGAGCATGTTCGCCTCCCGTCCTACGACCTGGTCTTAAGTTCGAGCCATTGTGTGGCCAAGGGCATTCGCCCGCCGGCGGGAGCGAAACATCTCTGCTACATTCATGCGCCCATGCGGTATGTGTGGGATCAGTTCGACAACTATGCCGGCGGCGGGCGATCGGGAGTCGTGGCGAGATTGGGCATGGAACTGTTCCGGAAGCGTCTGCAGGCCTGGGATGTGGCCTCCGCCGCTCGGGTGGATCAATTCGTGGCCAATTCTCGGAACATCGCCGGGAAGGTGCAACGGTATTACGACCGGCCGGCGGCCGTGCTGCATCCCCCGGTCGATTGGCAGACGTTTCAAGCCGCGGAACAATCGGAGGACTTCTATTTCATGGTCACGGCCTTTGCGCCGTATAAACGGGTTGATCTGGCCATTCAGGCGTGTAATGTTATGAAACGACGACTGAAGATCATCGGCAAGGGGCAAGAGGAGGCGCGGTTGCGCAAGCTCGCCGGCCCGACGGTCGAATTTCTGGGCTGGCAGCCGGACGAGGTGGTCAGGGATCACTATGCGCGCTGTCGGGCGTTGCTCTTTCCAGGCGAGGAAGATTTTGGTATCGTCCCATTGGAAGCGATGGCCTGCGGCAAGCCTGTGCTTGCCTTCGGGCGCGGGGGAGCGCTGGAGACCGTGGTGCCGTTGACGGGTGTCGGATCCGTCGAGGGCACACCTGTGCGAGGGGGAACCGATTCTGTGACCGGTGCGGGGAACGTTGCCACGGGAGTGTTTTTCTTCACTCAGTCGGTCGAATCCGTTGTCGAGGCGATGGAGTC
>DAONAB010000250.1:0-4958 GCA_035400805.1 Nitrospira sp.
GGTCGAAGATGTGGTGCTGTATGGGCGTGGCGCCGGATCGATGCCCACGGGAAGTGCTGTGGTGAGTGACGTCATGTCCATCGCGCGCGACTTGCTCAAGAACGCGACGGGCCGGGTCCCACCCGCCTCCTATCAGCCGGACTCCCGGCGGCCGCTGCGTATCCGGCCGATGGAAGAAATCACCTCGTTATATTACATTCGCTTCATGGTTCTGGATCGACCCGGCGTCTTGTCTCAGATCGCGGGGGTGTTGGGGCGCTACAGCATCAGCATTTCCTCGGTACTGCAGCAGGGACGTAAAGAAGGGCAGACCGTGCCGGTTGTCATCATGACGCATATGGCGAAAGAGCGTGATATCCAAAACGCGCTTCGCGAGATCAATCCGATGCCCTACATCTCTGAACCGACGACCTTGATCAGGGTTGAGGGGCAAGACGAATGAATCGGACGTTTTTCGACCTCAATGAGAAGGTGGTTGAGTAAATCGTTATGACTCGTTGGCGCGGCATTATCGAAGAATACCGGAAGTTCCTGCCGGTGACGGCTCAGACGCCGCTCATCACGCTGGGAGAGGGCAACACGCCCCTCATCCGCGCGCCGCGGCTGGCCAAGAAAATCGCGCCGGGTGTGGATCTCTACCTCAAGTATGAGGGGATGAATCCAACAGGATCGTTTAAAGATCGCGGCATGACCATGGCCATTTCCAAGGCTGTCGAAGGAGGGGCGAAAGCGGTCATTTGCGCTTCGACCGGCAATACCTCCGCGTCAGCAGCGGCTTATGGCGCTCGGGCTGGCATTGCCGTGTATGTGCTGATTCCAGCTGGGAAAATCGCGCTCGGCAAGTTGTCGCAGGCCATGATGCATCAAGCCACTGTCATCCAGGTTGAAGGAAACTTTGACCAGGCGTTGACCATCGTGAAGGAGCTATCGGCGACCTATCCGGTGGAGTTGGTGAACTCCCTCAACCCGTATCGTATCGAAGGCCAAAAAACGGCTGCGATGGAGATTTGCGACGATCTTGGCGATGCGCCGACCGTCCATGTACTTCCTGTAGGGAATGCGGGTAATATCACCGCCTATTGGAATGGCTATCGGGAGTATCGTGCCGCCAATCAAACGACGCGGTTGCCTCGCATGATGGGGTTTCAAGCCGCCGGAGCCGCGCCGATTGTGTTAGGGCATGTCGTGGAAGAGCCACAGACTGTGGCGACGGCAATACGGATCGGTAACCCGGCCAGCTGGCAGTCAGCCCTTACGGCAGTGAAGGAATCGTCCGGTGCCATCGATATGGTCACGGATGAAGAAATTCTCCATGCCTATGCCTTGGTCGCGAGAGAAGAAGGTGTCTTTTGTGAGCCAGCATCGGCTACCTCTGTGGCCGGTGTGATTAAGTTGAGCCAAGCCGGACACTTAAAGGAAGGTGCCACGGTCGTCTGTACATTGACCGGGCACGGTTTGAAGGATGCCGATACGGCGATCGGCGTTTCACGTCAGCCCCAAACGGTGAAAGCCACCCGCGATGATGTGGCCCGCCTCCTTCATGTTTGATTACTTCAGGAACATTGCATGAAATATTTGATCCTGCATGCCGACGGGATGGCAGACCTTGCCTGTGCGGAACTTGGTGGGAGCACGCCGCTCCAGGCGGCCAAGACCCCCTTTCTTGACCAAATTGCCCAGCGGGGAGAAGTGGGGATCTTGAGCCTTCCTTCCGATGCGGGGACGGCGGGCAGTGATGTCACCGGTGTCGCCGTGCTGGGATATGATCCCAAGAAGTATTATCCAGGCCCAGGGCCCCTGGAAGCCGCGGGGCTCGGGGTGACGGTGGGTGAGCAGGATGTCGTGTTCCGTTGCACGATGGTCACGGTGCGAGGCGAGTCCGCCTCCGGCGGGAAAGACCGCGCGGCCGACATCAAGAAGCTGGGACCGCATGTGGTCATGGAAGATGCGACCGCCGGGCTCATTGAGACGGAACAGGCGCGAGAGCTGGTTGAAGCGGTCAACGAGCAGCTCGGATCCGAGAGTATTCAATTTTACCCTGGCTCAGGTCATCGACACTTAATGGTGTGGGTCGGCGGAAAATCGCGTGCGACCTGTGTCGACCCGCAGCAACTCGTCGGCCACTCGATCGCCGAGGCGTTGCCGGCCGGTGATGGCGCTGATGTGCTCCGGAAAATCATGGACGCGTCCTTTTTTACGCTGCGCGATCATCCGATCAATGAAGAGCGCGAGCAGGAAGGGCTGAAGCCCGCGAACTGTCTCTGGTTGTGGGGACAGGGTCGTGCTCCGTTGTGGCCGCCGTTGCCGGAGCGTTATCAGGTCTCCGGTGTTGTGGTATCAGCCAGTGATGTACACCGCGGAGTCGGCCTGTGCGCCGGATTGGACGCGGCCGAGCTGCCGGCGGCGAGCGGCGATGAATCAGAAACATTCGCCGGCTGTGTGAGCGCGGTCGTCCAAGAGTTGGCGAAGAAGGATTTTGTCTACCTCCATGCCGGTCTGTCTGACGATGTGCTGCATGCGACCAATGTGCATGACAAGGTGCAGGCGATTGAACGCTTCGATGCCCAGGTGGTCGGGCCGGTTCTTGCGGCCTTGGCGAAGTATCCGGCATACCGGCTGCTCGTCGTGTGCGATCCCGGTCTGGCGAAGGGTCATGGCTCAGACGCCCCGCCGATTTTGTATGCCTTGTGCGACGGCGCGTCCCAACCATCGGCCGGCTCGTCAACCCGGTTTCATGAGCAAGACAAGACCATCGCCGGATCCGCGCCTCGCGATGCCACGAAACTCATGATGCGATTATTTCCTCGAGGAGCATAAGGGTTGTGGCACTGATCGTTCAGAAATACGGCGGCACCTCGGTCGGGAATATTGAACGGATTCACCGCGTCGCCGAGCGAGTGGAGCGTGCGCAAAAAGATGGGCATCAGGTGGTCGTCGTGTTGTCGGCCATGAGCGGCGAAACGGATCGACTGCTCAAGTTGGCGCATGAGGCAACCAGTTCCCCGGATGAGCGTGAATTGGACATGCTGCTGTCGACGGGTGAGCGGGTCACCATCGCGCTGCTGGCCATGGAGCTTCGAGGGCGAGGAGTGAATGCCCGATCGTTCACGGGCCGGCAGGTGGGCATTCATACCGACAGCGCTCATACCAAGGCGAGAATTTCCCGCGTCACGGCCGAACGGATCACAGAAGCGCTTGCCGCAGGGGTCATTCCGGTCGTCGCGGGATTTCAGGGGATTAATGCCAGTTCAGACGTGACGACTCTTGGGCGAGGGGGATCTGATTTGACCGCCGTGGCCTTAGCGGCCGCCCTCAAAGCGGATCGCTGCATTATCTATACGGATGTTGATGGGGTCTACACTGCCGATCCGAATATCGTGCCGGCCGCGCGTCGCCTCGAGAAGATCTCTTATGAAGAGATGCTGGAAATGGCGAGCCTGGGCGCCAAGGTGTTGCAGAGCCGCTCGGTCGAATTTGCGGCGAAATATTCCGTTCCGGTGGAGGTCAATTCCAGCTTCAAAGAAGGAAAGGGAACGCTCGTGACACGTGAAGATGCCGATATGGAAGGGGTCATGGTGTCCGGTGTGACGGGAGACCGCAATCAAGCCAAGATTACGATTGTCGGTGTGCCGGATCGTCCGGGTATTGCCGCGCGGGTATTTGGAGCGGTGGCACATGCCAATATCGTGGTGGATATGATCATCCAAAACGTCAGCCAGGCGTCCATGACCGATATCTCCTTCACGGTGCCGAAGGCGGATCTGCGCAATGCTGTTGATCTCGTGCAGCGGTTGTCCCAGGAAATCGGTGCGCGGTCGGTTGCCGTGACCGAATCTATCGCCAAGGTGTCTCTGATTGGAGTCGGTATGCGATCCCATTCGGGCGTCGCGGCGAAAATGTTCGAGGTGTTGTCGCGGGAAGGCGTCAATATCATGATGATCAGCACATCGGAAATCAAAATCTCCTGTGTGATCGAGGAGAAGTATCTGGAATTGGCCATGCGCACGCTTCATACGGCGTTTGGCCTGGATCGCGTATCGGCGCCGGCCTTAGGCTAGTCGCCGGGAAGAGAACCGTTCCTGGACGAGCGGCCCCCTCGACTTCACGAAGCGCCGCGTGGCTCGCACATCTATGAAACGTCGAACGACAGTATCACGCCGGTCTTCTGCTCCGAAATCAACCAGCGTACCGACGCTCACTCCCGCACAGGCTTCCGCGCTGGAAATCTACGATACGACGTTGCGTGATGGGGCTCAGGCGGAGGACGTCAGTTTCTCCGTCGAGGATAAGCTTCGCGTCGCGCAACAGCTTGATGAACTCGGTGTGCACTTCATCGAGGGCGGATGGCCGGGAGCCAATCCTAAAGATATTGAGTTCTTCCGCCAGATCAAAACCATGCAGTTCCGGAATGCGACCGTCGTGGCGTTCGGCTCGACGCGGAAAGCCAGCAACTCGGTCCGGAAGGACAAAAATCTGCAGGCGCTTCTGGAGTCAGGCACGCCGACTATCACGCTCTTCGGGAAGAGTTGGTCGTTCCAGGTGACGGATGCCCTGGGCATCGCACTCGCCAAAAATTTGGAACTCATCGAAGATTCCATTCACTATCTGCGTTCCAAAGATCGGCGCGTCTTCTATGACGCGGAGCATTTTTTCGACGGGTACAAGGACAATCCCGAGTATGCGCTGCAGACCATCCGTCGTGCCATTGCCGGTGGCGCCGAGCGAGTCATTCTGTGCGACACGAACGGCGGCACGATGCCGTGGGAAATTCGGGAAATCTGTCGAGTGGTGAAGCAGGAATGCCCGGTCCCCTTAGGTATCCACGCGCATAACGACAGCGAGATGGCCGTGGCGAATTCGTTGGTCGCTGTGGAGTCCGGGATTCTGCAGGTGCAGGGCACGATCAACGGCATCGGCGAGCGGTGCGGCAATGCCAATCTCTGCTCCATCATCCCGAA
>DAONAB010000251.1:0-4946 GCA_035400805.1 Nitrospira sp.
GTTCCGCCTCATGGACCAGTTGTACCTTCTCCGGGTGGGTGTGGCGGCTGGCATCGATCGGTCCGGCCTGGAGATCTATCGCGGACAGCAACGCCGCCAACCCACCCATGACTGTCACGATTGTCCTGTATCTCATGCCTCTGCCTCCGTCATTAGAATCCATGGCGACTCGACCGGCCTCCGTCCGATGTTACGGACGCTTCATCGACTGCTCGATGAGGGGTCGCAGCTCCAACAGTTCAACATTCACTGGGTCCATCGCCAAACCACGAGCCACGGCTTGTTGTGCCTCGGCGAATCGCTCCCGCCCCATCTCAACCAGCGCCGTGATGTAGGTGTCCCGAATACGCTGTTCCCAGTCTGCCGGCGCAGCCTTGGCGCACCGGAATCCAAGCCCCACGCCGTAGCTGTTGTTGAGGGGATGGTTCCAGAAGCGATGCGTCGAACGGATCGTGCCTTCGGGGGCAATCCACGAGCCGCCGCGAATCACGCGCTTCTCGCCGACCGTCAACCGATCCACATAGGTGCCCGTGCCGCCGAGCCACAGGGGCTTCTCCGGACCCGTCGGGTTCACCATGGTCTCCAGTCTTCCGTAGTACTTCGGGTCATACCAGTCAGCGACCCACTCAAAGACATTGCCCGCCATGTTGTAGACGCCGTAGTAGCTGGCACCTTCCGGATGAGCATCGACCGGCAGGGTCGCGCTATGGTGACGATCATAGTTGGCCTTGCTCGAATCGAAGTCGTTGCCCCAGGGGTACAGATTGCCGTTGGGGCCCCGCGCTGCTTTTTCCCACTCGGCTTCCGTCGGAAGTCGTTTTCCGCGGTATTCGCAGTAGGTCTTTGCGTCGATCCAATTGACTCCCACCACCGGCTGCTGAGGTTTGTTCAGGCGCGGGTCATCCCAATAAGCCGGAGCAGGATGGCCGCTGGCCTTGATGAATTCGCCGTAGTCTTTATTGGACACCTCGTACTTATCGATCAGATAGGAATCGAGGAACACCGTATGCGCAGGCCCTTCGTCATGGAACGCCTCCGCAGACCAGGGCATGTTCATTCGCTTGTCGTACAACGTCAGACGACGGTTCGGTGTCGCAGACTCGGCTCTGTCCAGGCCCATCACCGATGGCCCTTGTCCCACGTACACCATGTCTTTCGGCATATCAGCCTCATGCGCCTGGGCGACAGAAGCCGCTGCAACAATCCCCAGAACTAGCCCTGTCCTGACTACAGTCCTCATCAATTTCATGCCGCACCTCCTCCAGCTGAGGATCCGACAGGGAGGTGGTCATCCCACCTCCTCTTCGGCCAGCCCCTATTTCTTCATCGTCTTCTGAATCAGTTCACGTGTCGCCAGATACTCTTTATTGTTCGGATCCGCAGCCAGCGCCTTCTCGATGGAGGCCATCGCATCAGCATTCTTCTCCACACCCATGCCGACAAGTGCCTGAATAAAGGCATCGCGCCCAGCCTGAGCGGCCTCTTCGGTTACCGCGCTCACCGACTTCGCGCATCGGAAGCCAAGGCCGACCCCGTAGGAGTTGTTCTCCGGCTGATTCCAGAACCGGTGGCTGGTGTGCAATGACGTTTCCGGAGCCAGCCAGGACCCGCCGCGCAACACCTTCACCGGGCCTTGATTGGCAAAGTTGTAGCCCTTGTCCGCGCCCTTAGGGTTCAATGCGTTACTGGTCTTGTAGTATTTGGGGTCATACCAGTCGTCCACCCACTCGAAGACGTTGCCGGCCATGTTGTAGACACCGTACCCACTCACGCCCTCGGGATAGGAATCGACCGGCATCGTGCGACCCACATTCTGCCCATAGTTCGCTTTCTTCTGATCGAGGTGATGTCCCCATGGATAATGGTTATCGCCTTCCGGCCCCTTCGCGGCTTTTTCCCATTCTGCTTCGCTGGGCAGCCGCTTGCCGTCCCACTTGCAGAAGGCATTGGCGTCCGTCCAGCTGACTCCGACCACCGGTTGTTCCGCCTTGCTCAGACGGGGATCGTCCCAATACGCGGGGGCGGGATGCCCCGTGGCTCGCATGAATTCCTTGTAGCGTGCATTCGACGCTTCAAACTTGTCGATCAGGTACGCATCGAGCACCACTTGGTGCCGAACTTCGTCGGAATGTTCATTGCTCCCCATGGTGAACTCACCTTTCGGAATGAGCACCATGTCCTTGTTGTCACCGCTCGCGTCGGCTGAGATGGCCAGGGACGTCGCCCCCGCCACCAGCAGCACTCCTAATCCCATCTGAAGGGTGATTTGACTCCGCATGTGAAACCTCCTTGGTTGTGAACAGTCGATTCGTTTGAGAAAGATGGCCCTTACACAGAGGGCTGTCTGTGCAACGCCTGGTTCGACGCGTGGACCTCCCGGCCTGCCTCAGCCAACTGCTGGAGATGACGATTCCAGCGAATGACCGGATCCACCACATCACCGCATTGCACGCATCGACGGGTGGGACAATCGAGCCCGCCTTTGCCGCTCAGAAGATCCGTGCAAAAATCACGAACCATGAGCCCGCCACACCGGGTGCAATTCGATTCGTGGGAAAAGCTCAAAAACTCAACCCGACTCCCGTTTTGCTCTGCCTGTCCTTGCAATGCGTTCGTGGTTGCCATTGTCACTCCTGCCTGTTCGTGTCCAATGTTTGCATCGACTATGTCTAATGTTTAAACCATTTTGTCCAATGTGTCAATAGTTATTATTGAAAATATTTGACAAACATTGGACATTGAACATATACTTGGTCGTAGCAATGAATACCCACAGAATTCATAGGGTTGCGAAGCTTACCGGCCTGAGTCGCGATGTGATTCGGGTGTGGGAACGGCGATTCGACCTCTTAAAACCGACCCGAGGTGCGAACCGATATCGCAACTATTCCGACGACGATGTCGCGCTATTGCGATATCTGAAGCAGCAGCTGGATGCAGGCGCATCGATCGGCGATCTGGCGCGCCAAGGACGCGAAGAACTGATGAATCGCATGCGGGCGGCTGCGCCCCGCACCGTCGCCGTCGACAACACCTTTGAACGTCTCTTGCGTGAATTGCTATCGGCGCTGGAACCACTCGATCGCGTGATGTTTGAAAAACGATTGAACGGCGCAGTGGCCGTTGTGCCATTCGAGGAGGCGCTCCACGGAATTTTGCTTCCGCTGCAAGAACGGGTGGGACACCTCTGGCATACCGGCCGCATCAACGTGGCCGTCGAACACTACGTCACCAGCCAGATTAAGCAAAAGCTCTACGCCGCGATAAACCAGCTGCCGGTGGCTGAGTTCGGCGCGACCGTGGTGATCGCGTGCCCCCCGGGAGAAGAGCATGACCTGGCCGCGCTGGCCGTAGCCTATCGTTGCCGGGTTCGGGATTGCCGCGTGTATTATCTTGGGGCCAACGTCCCGGTGCTTTCCTTGAGCAAACTCTGCCGGGAAGTGACGCCGGACCTTACGATCCTCTCCATCACGATCGCCCCTCCGGACTCTCTCGCATCCGAGCTCGTACAGGCGCTCATTCAAGACGTGGCGCCGGTGTCAAAAATTCTCGCCGGCGGCCGTGGCGCACTGGCCATGCGTCAACACTTCACTGAATCAGGCATCGACCTTCTGGAATCGTTCGGCGATTTGGATGAGACGTTGGAGCGATTCACCCGACGATTTCCGATTCCCGGATAACGAAGGGAGGCCCTCCCATGGTTCGATACCCGCTCACCGTGTTGTATGACGGAGCCTGCCCTCTGTGCTCCCGCGAGATGGCCTTCATGAAACGCCTCGACAGAAAACGGAGACTCCGTTTCTGCGACTTCTCCAACCCCAACTATGATGCCGCAGCCATTGGAATTCCTGTGTCGGAGCTCAGCGCCGTCCTTCATGCCCAGTGGGAAGATGGGACCGTCATTACAGGGGTCGAGGTATTCCGCGCCATCTGGCAGGCTGTCGGCCTGAAGCTGCTCACTCAATTAAGCCGGCTACCTGTACTCGATCCGCTTGTGAGAACAGCCTATGCCTGGTTTGCGAAAAATCGACTCTGGCTCACCGGCCGCAAGATCTGCAGTGCAAATCAGTGCCGGAACGAATCTGTCGCGAACGTGACCCATCCGCCCATCTAGCCGTTGCACAAGCGACGGCGATGTCTTCACCGAGTGACCCTTGGCCCCGTACCCCCTCGTACTACCGGTCATGCACAGACAACAACCCGTGACGCACTCCCTCACTCGCTTCATGTCCGTCGCCGATTGACGTCAGACAGCTCTGACAATCCGCGCAATCCTCCTGATTTCATGAGGCAAGAATTGTCTGACAGATTACGACGTCCCCATTTATTCATGCCGGCAACCTGGGCATTCTCCCAGCAGAACCGCCACGCTCCACTACGTACAGACATATAGGAAATAGGTGGTAGCATTGTCCAGAACGTCGCCAGGGTGACTCGACGAGTTGAGATCGTCTCACCTCATGAGTCTCGCGCGACCCGCCATTCATTCAGAGCGTCATGACCTTACGCGTCGGCATCACACTCTTCCTCCTCATCGCCAGCTTTCTGGTCCTGGTGGGCTACGTGGGAGGCATCTCTTACTCGGACCTCATGCCGCGCACATTTTCAATCAAAGAAGCGCCGGTCGAACCCCAGCAGAAGTCGGTGGGTCTCGTGATCAACCTCCCACCCATCATCGCTCCCGTCGACGACGGTGAGCGGTTTTATTATGTTCAAGCCAACCTCGCCGTGGAGATCGACCGTCCGGCAACCGGCACAGTGATCAGAGATCGCCACGACACCATCGATCGATACATCATGGAGATGCTTCACAGTTATCCGATTCAAGACTTGCGAGCTCCCGGCCGCTCCGTCACGCTGCGAGACGATCTCAAACGCACGGTCAACAAACTTCTGCCTAAGGGACAGGTCCGCAACGTGTACATCACCAGTTGGCTCATCACTCC
>DAONAB010000252.1:0-4943 GCA_035400805.1 Nitrospira sp.
AACCTTGGTCCTGCGGCAGCGCTTCCGGTGATGGAAGGGAAGGTGATGCTGTTTCGGGAGTTAGCCGGAATCGACGCCTGGCCGATTTGCGTCAGTACGCAGGATCCAGACGAGATCGTCCGCATCGTCCGCGGTATCGCCCCGGGATTCGGCGGCATCAACCTCGAAGACATCAGTGCGCCCCGCTGCTTCGACATCGAACGCGCACTCAAAACCTCGCTGGATATTCCTGTGATGCACGACGATCAACACGGCACCGCCGTCGTCCTGCTGGCGGCATTGACCAACGCGCTGAAGGTTGTCGGCAAACACATGGAGGACGTTCGCATCGTGGTCAACGGCCTGGGTGCCGCGGGAACGGCCTGTTGCCGCATCCTGCTGGCGGCCGGAGCCTCCCATCTCGTCGGATGCGACAAAGAAGGTGTGGTGTTAATGGGGGAGGCGGAAGAACTTCGCGCCTGCCGGACCGATCTTCAGGCCTGCATCCGGCGCGACCAGCCGCGTGGGACTATCCACGACGCGTTACGCGGCGCCGATGTCTTCATCGGCTTGTCGATAGGCAATGTGCTCGACAAGGCGGATCTGGAACGGATGAACCCCGATCGGATTGTCTTCGCCATGGCCAATCCCGATCCCGAAATCGATCCGAAGGTCGGCGATGAGGTCTCGCGCATTTTTGCCACCGGTCGCTCGGACTTTCCCAATCAAATCAACAATGCTCTTTCGTTCCCGGGAATTTTTCGCGGCGCCCTCGATGTCCAGGCGAGCGAGATCAATGAAGCCATGAAACTAGCCGCGGCCCAGGCCATTGCCGAATGTGTCCCGGCCGAGGCGCTGTCGGAAGACTATATTATTCCCAGCGTCTTCGATCGCGACGTCGTGCCGCGTGTCGCCAAGGCCGTGGCCGGTGCCGCTCGCGCCACCGGTGTCGCCCGACGCCGTGTCAAAATCGAGGACGATCCCCGCTGACCCTCGCTCACGCGTCATCTCTTGTCCTTCCTATTGGCGCACACGCAGAATCCATGTAGAGTACGATCAACGCCAGAGGCTGGCGCTTGAATGTGCCTCACACATCGACCGCACTACGATCACCCGGAACACAGTGACGCCCACCACCATTCAGCTCATCGGAACATTGCTGTTCGCCGTGGCAATCCTGCATACGTTTGCGACGTCGTTCTTCGAACATCTGGCGCATACGAGACCGGCACATGCCGGTCTGTGGCATCTCCTGGGTGAAGTGGAGATCGCGTTCGGGTTCTGGGCTCTCGTGCTCATCGTCGCCATGTTCGTCACCGATGGTGCGGCTGCCGCCACGCAGTATCTCGACTCCCGCAGTTTTACGGAACCCCTGTTCGTGTTCGCGATCATGGTCATCGCAGGAACCAGGCCGATCTTGCACACCGCCATGACGGGAGTCCGGGTCGTGAGCGCCGCCATTCCGCTGCCGCAGGGCATGCGTGTCTATCTCACCGTGCTGACACTCGCCCCGCTGCTCGGCTCATTCATCACCGAGCCGGCTGCCATGACGTTGGCGGCGCTGCTACTACGTGACGCCTTTTTCCGCCAGGGCCTTTCGACAACCCTGAAATATGCGACGCTAGGAGTGCTCTTCGTGAATGTGTCCATCGGAGGAACGCTCACCCCGTTCGCTGCACCGCCGGTGTTGATGGTCGCCGGGGCATGGAAATGGGACATCGCCTTCATGATGGGGACGTTCGGGTGGAAAGCCGCGCTAGCCGTGCTGATCAATGCGTCGGCCGCAACCATGTTCTTTCGTCGGGAACTCACCCGCATCTCGCTTGCCACCGGACAACCGGGGCACAACCAGGCGCCGCTGGCTCTGGTCCTGACACATCTTGTTTTGCTCACTCTGGTGGTGACCTTTGCTCATCATCCCGCGATGTTCCTGGGGATTTTTCTGTTGTTTCTCGGGATCGCGCAGGCCTATGAACGGTATCAGGATCGCTTGATGCTTCGCGAAGGATTACTCGTGGCCTTTTTCCTCGCAGGCCTGGTGGTCTTAGGCGGGCAACAGCAATGGTGGCTGCAACCGGCCTTGCTCGGCATGGGGCCCGATGCCGTATTCGTGGGAGCCACTCTCCTCACTGCCTTCACCGACAATGCGGCACTGACCTATCTCGGGTCACTTGTGGAAGGCTTGTCGGATGCCTTTAAGTATGCCCTGGTGGCAGGCGCCGTCACGGGTGGCGGCTTGACCATTATCGCCAATGCGCCGAACCCGGCCGGATTGGCCATACTGCGTAGCTATTTCGAGGACGAGGCGGTGAGTCCGCTCCGACTCTTCCTGGCTGCGCTGCCACCCACGCTGATCGCGGCTGCTCTGTTCTGGTGTCTGTAGCCGGCGGATGGAGCAGCGATCCGTCATTCGACTCTTATCGCCGGCCAAAGTGATGTGCTAAGATGCGGTCGACTTGGCCTTGCGCCTGCAAGGTCGCGCCGAACGAGGACTCGTGGCCTTTTCAACCAATCGCCTGTTCAAATATCAGCGGGGCATGCGGCGCCGGATCGGCATGTTGCGCGCCAAGAATATCGAGAGCATGGAGTTTGCCGTCGATTTCATGATGCAGGAACGCGTCGACAGCTATTTCCGTATCGAACCGGCCCTGGAAGAAGTCGAGCGCTCGCTGGGACAGATTGAAGACGAATTGGATCTGGTGAAGGATGTGTCCCTGGCCATTCGTCTGGAATCACGCCTGGAGTTTGTTGAAGATCGCTGGGATGAACTGGACAGCGAGATACGTGAACGCCCCCGGCGGCGCCGGCGAAAAATCAACCTGGCTGATTTCCTCAAAGCCGCCGGAGGGCAGGGCAATCCTGGCGGCCCGTCGAGCGAAGTCACGAACGCCTACGACGCCTATCAGTTGTTAGGCCTGGAATTCGGCACGCCGCTCGCCGACGTCACCACGGCATTTCGTCAACGCGCCAAAGAATTGCATCCCGATGCCCGCAATGGCGACCGCAGCTCAGAACCCGAACTCCGACGCATTCTCGAAGCCTATCAGTTCCTCAAAGAATATCTGAGTCTGAGCAACACCGAACCGCCGATTTCGCGCGGGGCGGAATATCGTCCCACCGAGTAATCTATGGCCACATTGGATCCGGATCAGACCTTCATTACCTCAGACCATCTGCTCGATCGCCTCTGCGATCAACTGGCGAACAGCGCGGTCATCGCCATCGATACCGAGTTCATGGGAGAAGACCATTTCATTCCACGCCTTGAACTGATCCAGGTCGCGGCGGAAGGAGTGGCCGCAGTCATCGACTTTCCTGCCGTGCAGGACAGCGCGCCGATGGTCCGCTTTTGGGAACTCGTCTGCGATGCCCGCATCGAGAAGGTACTTCACGCGGGTCGGCAGGATCTCGAACTCTTCGCGCACCATGCCGGTCGATTGCCGAAACCGTTTTTTGACACGCAGATTGCCGCGGCGATGGTCGGGTACGGGGCGCAGACGGCTTATGCCAACCTGGTGCAGCGGGTACAAGGGGTGAAACTCGACAAAGCCCACACCTTCACCAATTGGAGCCAACGGCCGTTGAGCAAGGAGCAACTGGTCTACGCCCTCGATGACGTGACCTTCTTGCTGCCGGTCCATCGGCATCTCCGCCAGAAGCTCTCCGTGATGGGCCGGTTGGATTGGGTGGATGAAGAGTTCTCCCGCCTGGAGGTCTCTCTCGGAGCCCAGGCCCGCGACCCGCAGGAACGGTATCAACGTATTCGCGGGTGGGACAGCCTTAAGCCGCGCGCCGCCGGCGTGCTGCGCGACCTGGCCGCCTGGCGCGAAGGGGAAGCCCGGCGCCGCAACGTCCCGCGAGGGCGGGTGATGCGCGACGAGGTGCTGGTGCAGTTGGCTCGTCAAACGCCACGCACGCTCGATCAGCTTCGCGGCATGCGCGGTATGTATTCCTCGGAAGTCGAACGCAACGGGCAGGCCCTGCTTGCGACCATGCAGCAGGCCTTGGCGCGACCGGAGTCCGAGTGGCCGGAAGTCCCGCGTGATCGTAAACCGGATCCTGAGTCGACTGGTGTGCTCGAACTGCTACAGGCCGTGCTGAAATCCCGCGCCGCGATGGAAAACATCGCGCCGACTCTCATCGCCACGACGGGCGATTTGCAGGCCTTGGTCGAACGCACCTCGCCGGTCGAAGAAGTCGATATTCCCGT
Organism: Nitrospira sp.; assembly: GCA_035400805.1. Classification (GTDB taxonomy): domain Bacteria; phylum Nitrospirota; class Nitrospiria; order Nitrospirales; family Nitrospiraceae; genus Nitrospira_A. The sequence goes on from DAONAB010000252.1 coordinate 4,190, forward strand.
GCTGCGGGGATGGCGTCGTCAACTGGTGGGGGAAACGCTGCTCAGCGTCTTATCCGGCAATCTCAAAGTCTGGATCGACCCGCAAATCGGCAAACTCCGTTTCGGACATCCGGACCATCCGTAATCGCGCCCACATCGCAAGAGCGGATGAAATCCGATTCTGCGATGTTGTGGCGGCGGAACCTCTGGGGCCCCTCACCGGAACTCTTTGCCAGCAGTCTGCTGTCGCGGCTGATGACGGCGGTCCTTCCAGAACCCCAACAACAGCGTCAGCAATGCCAACCCGATTTCGTCGGCCAGTGGAATCACGTCGGGGACGATGAAATCGGCCAGGGTGAGAACGGCAAACAACACAAAGAGGGAGGGGAAGCGAAGATTGAGCCGCTGCAGAACCCGTCCCAATACTGACACCCGATCCACAGAATCGAATGCAAACATCTCTGCCCCTCCCATCAATCCGCTGCCGACACCGCCCGTCGCATCGCCCTCTAGGGAATCTTAGAGCAGTTCGGTGACGGTCTCAGCCGGGCGCGCCAGCATAACCTTATCGCCCTTCACCACGATGGGCCGCTGAATTAAATCAGGATGGGCGATCATCTGATCGAGTACGTGCTCATCGCTGAGCGTCGGATCGGCCAGTTTCAACGACTTGTAGAGATCCTCTTTCGTGCGCAACACATCGCGCGGTGACAGCCCGGCTTTCTTCAACAAGTCTTTGAGCCGGCTTTTCGTAAACGGCTGTTCATAATAGTTG
>DAONAB010000253.1:0-1145 GCA_035400805.1 Nitrospira sp.
AGGTCATCGGGGAATAGATTCGATCGGTGAGCATGCGGGCATCAGGGTTTGTCGCACGGTTGTTGAGTGTCGGGTTGTTGTCCGGTCTTGTAGGGGGACTCTTGTCGCCGGCCGGAGGGATGGCGGCCGAAGGCACTTCCCCCGTGCCCGTGGCGCAAGTCGCGGTTCCGACTGAACTCAGTCCCGAAGAGCAGGCGACGATTGCGGTGTTCGACCGCGCGGCTCGATCCGTGGTGTTTATCGCCAACACGGCGATGCAGCGTGATCCCTGGTCGTTTAACCTGTTTGAGGTGCCGCAGGGCTCCGGGACGGGGTTTGTTTGGAGCCGGCAGGGCCACATTGTGACCAACTATCACGTCATTTATGGAGCGGATTCGATTACGGTGACGCTGGCGGACCGTACGGAATATAAGGCGAAGGTTGTCGGGGCTGATCCTGATCATGATATCGCCGTGCTGCAGATTCAGACCTCCGAAGTGACGCTCCAGCCGGTTACCATCGGCAGCTCTCAGTCGTTGCGGGTGGGGCAAAAGGTGTTGGCGATCGGGAATCCCTTCGGCCTCGATCATACCTTGACGACCGGCGTGGTGAGCGCATTGGGCCGCACGATCAAATCGATGAGCAATCGGACCATTGAGGGCGTGATTCAGACCGACGCCGCGATCAATCCGGGCAACTCGGGCGGGCCGTTACTCGACAGCGGCGGTCGCTTGATCGGGGTGAACACGCAGATCGTCAGTCCCAGCGGTGCATTTGCCGGGATCGGATTTGCCGTGCCGGTCGATACGGTCAGTCGCATCGTGCCGGAATTGATCAAGCATGGAAAACTGATCAGGCCGGGGCTGGGCATTTCGTTGGTGCCCGATGCCATGGCGCGGCGGTGGGGCGTCAAAGGCGTCATCATCGGAAAGGTCGGGCGCGGTAGCGCGGCGGAACGGATCGGGCTTCACGGGGCGCGTGAAACCGCCGGAGGCCGCATTGAGCTGGGCGATATTATTGTCGCCGTGGACGGCAAACCGGTCGAGACTATCGACGACCTGATGGATCTCATGGAGCAACATAGGGTCGGTGATCAGGTCACGATTGAGTTCGCGCGCGGCAATCGCCGGATGCAGGCGGTGGCGACCCTCCAAGCCGTCAACTGA
>DAONAB010000253.1:1245-4933 GCA_035400805.1 Nitrospira sp.
TGTTAGGATGACCGGAGTTGCACCAGCCGGAGGAATAACTATGAGTGACCATCGGAATGCGGATCAGCCAGGCCATGGGGCACAGCCATCGCCATCGCGCGACGCCTCGACGCCGGCCGATCCGATTGAATTGATAGATGAATGCCTGGCCGCCTTTCCAGACGGCGACCCTCGGCAGAAGCTCCTATACAAGTTGCGCCATGTCGTGACGGCCCAGTCGGTCGCCCAGGACCGGCGTGACACGGAATTGAAAAAACTCAATGACGTCGTCGCAAAGCTGACGGCACCGGCCAACCGGGTGGGGCTGCTCGTGGAGGTGCCGGCGGAGGGCGTGGCGCGTATCGTGGTCGGCGGGGCGGAGTATTACGCCAATATCGATCCACGGCTTGCTGCCGAGGAGCTCAAGATCGGGGCTCAGATCCTGGTCAACGAGGCGTATACGGTAATCAAGGCGTTGGGGTATGACCGCAACGGGCCGGTGCTGAAGGTCGCGGAGATTTTGCCGGACGGACGGATTCGGTTTGAGCAGGATATGGGGCGACAAGCGTTGATTCTGCAGCGGTCCAGCGATTTGCTGGGTGTAGACGTCAAGGCCGGCGATGAAGTCCGCATTGAACCCACGCACCGGATTGCGATTGAGAAATTTGAGAATCGGCAGGCGCGGACACATCTGCTGGATGAAGTGCCGACGGTCACGTGGGAGCAGATCGGCGGGCAGCATCAGGCGATCGAAGCCATCCGCAAGGCGATCGAATATCCCCTGCTCCATGCCGACACCTTCACCAAATATCAGTTCACGCAGCCGAAGGGGTTTCTGCTGTATGGCCCGCCGGGCTGCGGCAAGACCATGATCGGCCAGGCAGCAGCGGCGAGTTTATCGCAGTTGGTGCGAGCGTCGCAGGGGCAGGCCTCTTCAGAGAGTCAGGCGAAGAATCCCCCGGTGACGAGCGGTGCGTTTCTGCACATCAAGGGGCCGGAAATCTTGAACATGTGGTTGGGCGAGTCCGAACGGATTGTCCGGGACCTCTTTGCCAAAGCGCGGGCGAGGCGCAAAGAAGGCGCGTTGCCGTTTATTTTTATCGATGAAGCGGAGTCGGTGCTGGGCACGAGACGATCGATGCGGTCGTTTAACATCAATAATACGCTGGTGCCGATGTTCTGCGCTGAAATGGACGGGATCGAGTCGTTGCAGGATGTGGTGATCATCCTGGCCTCCAACCGGCCGGATTTGATCGATCCCGCGGTGCTGCGGCCGGGTCGGATCGATCGCAAGATCAAAGTGGCGCGTCCGACGCGTGAGGCCGCTGTGGAAATTTTGTCGGTCTATCTCACGCCTGCGCTCCCGCTCGACGCCACGTTGTTGGAGCAACATGAGCACTCGCATGACAAGGCGCGTCGCGCGACCATCGAACAGGTGGTCGACAGTCTCTTTTCGCGGACCGATCAGAACCGGGTGCTGTCCATACGTCTGCGAAACGGGCAACACAAAGTGCTGTATCGTGGCGATCTCGTCAGTGGGGCCATTCTGTCTGCTATCGTCCAACGGGCGAAGGAAAAGGCCATCGAACGGGCTGTGGCGCAAGCCGGCACCATGGCCGGCGACGGCCTTCGCGCGCAAGATCTTCTCGATGCCGTGCAGGAGGAATATCGGGAAGGGGAGATGTTGCCTCCCGACGATGCGGCCGAAGAATGGTTGAAGTTGTTGGACCATCATCCTGCGCAGGTGGTGGGAGTGTCATCGTTTCGCCGCAGCAGGCCGACAGAAGAACGATTGGTGAACCAGATTATCTGAGCATGAAACGCGTGGTCTCCCACGCCTCACGAACTATGCATCTCTTCGGTATTGAAACAGAGTACGGCATCACCCGAGAGGATCTCGAGACGGTCGATCCGGTCGAGGAATCGATGGAGTTGGTGCGCGCCCATCTGACCGGCGACTTCGAGCGGCGGTGGGATTACCGGGGCGAAGACCCCCATGAGGATGCGCGCGGCTTCCGGGTCTCCGGTCTGCAACAGGACAAGGAGGAAGACGACTTCGCCAAGGTCGATGCCCATCGTCCGTATTCGTTTCGTGAGATGAAGAGCGATTTGGTTCTGCCGAACGGTGCGCGGTTTTACAACGACCACACGCACCCGGAATATTCGACTCCCGAATGTCGCACGCTCAAAGATCTGCTGGCGCATGACCGGGCGGGAGAGCGAATTGTGCAGCGCGCGGCGGATCGCCGGAATCAGCGGCTGGGCGGCGCGCATGTCCAACTGTACAAAAACAATACCGACTTTCATGGCCATAGCTACGGCTGTCACGACAACTACCTCGTCTCGCGCACGCTACCCTTTCCGCAATTAGTCCAGGGACTTTTACCGTTTCTGGTCAGCCGCCAAGTGTTCGCCGGTGCGGGGAAGGTGGGCATGGAAGCGCAGGAGTCCGGATATGTTCCCGGGCCCTTCCAACTTTCGCAGCGGGCAGATTTTATGGAAGCGGAGCTGGGCGTGGATACGATGCACGACCGGCCCATCCTCAATACCCGCGACGAACCCCATGCCGACCGGACGAAATACCGGCGGCTGCATTTGATTGTGGGTGATGCCAACTTCTGCGAGTACGCCACCGCACTCAAGGTTGGGACGACGAGGCTCGTGCTGGATATGTTGCAGCGGGGCGTGGCTCCACAGATCGAGTTGGAGCAGCCGGTGGCCGCCATCAAGCAGGTGTCGCGCGATCTCGATCTCAAGGCGACTGTGCGGTTGAAGGATGGCCGGACGATGACCGGTTTGGCCATTCAGGAGGAGTACTGGAATGCGGCCAACCGGGTCTGTAGCGGCAGCGATCCGGACGCAGACTGGGTCCTGCGGGAATGGCACGACACCCTGCGGCTGCTCGGGGGGGATCGCGCACAACTGGTCGGAAAGTTGGACTGGGTGACGAAGCAGTGGCTGTTAGAAACGTTCATGCGCGAGGAACAACTCGCCTGGGAGGATCCCTGGCTCGCCAGCTTGGATTTGGAATACCATAATCTGAACCCGGACCGGGGGCTGTTTCTCGGCCTGGAAGCCGAAGGCAAGACCTGGCGCATGACGACCGAGCGTGACATCGCCGAGGCACTCGCAGCCGGTCCGTCAGACACCCGCGGAGGATTGCGCGGGTTGTGTGTCAGGCGGTTTCCGGAAGAGATCACGGGCATGCAGTGGGAGCGGGTCCAGTTCGCCGGCGGGTTGCGCAGCCGCACCTTGGAGATGGGCGATCTGTTCGACCCTGAAGCGGTGAAGGCCTGTGCCCGGGTATTTGAAAGCGCAGCGTCTCCGACTGAAGCTTTGGCTGCGTGGGCAAAAAGAAAGGACGCAGAATGATGCGATATACAATGATGCCGGAACGTCGTGAAGCCCCGGGTGATCCGATGCCGAAACCACCGGGCCCATCGGAGGAAGGTGGCGGCCCTCGGCGGCCGGACGCAGGCTCGCCGGACAAGGACAATCTCCTGAAGCGGATGCGGAAAGTCGATCCGAAGCAGGCAGAGCGCTATCGACAACGAACAGGAGAGTAAGGCGCGTTCGGGTAAAGAGTCAGGCGTGAGGGGGTAGTTCATCGATCTGGCGGCCCGACGTTTCACGTTTCACGAGGGGTTTGTGTAATGGGGATGCAAGGGGATTTCTTTCAGCTGTTGAAAGAGCAGGGGTATCAGTTCGG
>DAONAB010000254.1:0-4922 GCA_035400805.1 Nitrospira sp.
AGAATCACGGTGCGATCCGTCAGCACCGGTTCCAACTGCGTCATGACCTCGTCGAGGTCATAGGCCTTCACGGCCAGGATGATGAGATCGGGTGTGGCAAGCTCCCGGGGATCGGAGGCGGCCGGCGGATGGACGGTGAAATTTCCTTTCGCACTCTTGATCGTGAGGCCGTTCCGCTTCACCGCTTCCAACGTTCGGGGCCGAAGAAGAAATGACACGTTGGGATTGTTCTTGGCCAGATGCGCCCCGAAGAACCCGCCGACGGAACCAGCACCGACCACCATGATCTGCTTCATGAGATGCCTCACTCGTTGCGTTCAAAAGACGCGTACTATAGCATGCAGCCGCGCACCTGAAACAGTGACCACAACGGGCAACCGACCTCCATGGGAACCGGATCCACTCTCGGCCTTGTTCGAGACAAACTCTCAACGGCGCGATCTGTCACCGTCCTGAGCGGAGCGGGAATTTCCGCCGACAGCGGCGTGCCGACCTTTCGCGGCGCCGACGGGCTGTGGAAGCAATACCGCGCCGAAGAGCTGGCCACCCCGGACGCCTTCGCGCGTGACCCGCGGCTCGTCTGGGAATGGTACAACTGGCGACGGGAACTCATCGCGACCAAGCGGCCGAATCCCGCACACGACGCCGTGGCCTCGATGGAGCAGCGGTTCGAGCAGTTTTGGCTCATCACGCAGAACGTGGACGGACTGCACCGCGACGCCGGCTCGCAGCGTCTATCTGAAATTCATGGCAACATCTGGAAAGTCCGCTGCACGCGATGTCGGGACGTGACCGAAAACCGGGACGTGCCAATCGCCATGCTGCCCCTTTGCCGGTCGTGCGGCGGACTGCTTCGCCCGCACATTGTCTGGTTTGGAGAATCACTGGCGGAAGAAGATCTCGAGAAGAGTGCTGCCGCACTGCAAAGCAGCGATGTCTGTTTGATTATCGGTACGTCCGGTCTGGTCTATCCGGCGGCGGGATTCGGGGCCATCGCCAAGCAGGCCGGTGCGTTTATCGTGGAGATTAATCTCGACTCGACGCCGCACTCGAATCTGGCCGACGCGACCCTGCAGGGACGCGCGCGCGACCTCGTGCCATTATTACTGGAGACGTGACAGGAGCGGCAGAAGTTCGTTGAGCGTTCCGATCGTCGTTCCATTCGATGCCCCGGACGGCAGACCTCTCGACAGCAGCACTCCCGTCAGCCCGACCGCGACTGCGCCCTTCACATCATCACGTTCGCTATCCCCCACATGCAGCGCGTCTTCCGGGTCGACGGCATGTTTCTCCAACGCCTGCTCGAAAATTCGCGCGGATGGCTTCGCGGCACGGGCCAGGCTGGAAATCGTGATCGTATCGAAGTACTCGGCGATCCCGAGCCCGCGCAGCACGGAAAACAGCCGCGAGTCGAAATTGGAAATGATCCCCAGTTCGTAGCCCTGATCTTTGAGCGTCTTCAACACATCCAGCGTCTCCGGAAAGAGCTTCCAGGACGCCGCTTGTGCAAACCGCTCGAACACCTCTTCAAAAAACTCATCAAACTTCTCGAACATGCCGACGCGGTAAAAGACATTGTGAACGATGTCGAACCACCACAAGCGCTCCGATTGCTTGATCGCGGCCGGTTCTGTCGCGGCGAACACGGGCGGCGGCGCATCGCGAAACGATCGGGCAAATGCCGCTTTGATCGCGGCTAAAGAATCAGGCGTGGTGCGGAAACCATGGCGTTCCGCGTGCTGCAGATAGATTTCCGCCACGGATCCCTGGATGTGGAAGAGGGTATCGGCAGCGTCGAAAAACACGACTTGGATGCGACTCTGGCTCATCGTAGGGATGTACTCCTCATGTTCGGTCCTCTCAGCCGGCAACCGGCACAGCGGGCGGATTGTATCAGGATGCACAAAACCTGCGCCAGCGCTGACCGCACCAAGGATCATACGTGCCGCGTCACCACCAGTGAGTTTCGGCGTTTTCTTTGACAGTTCTCAGACCCTTTGTTAGCTTCGCCTCAGTGGGTACAGCGAGGTATTTCCGATGGGTTCCACCGTCTTTGTGATCGACAGCAGCCCCGCCGTGCTTCGCATGGTGGAGCAACTTTCAACCTCCGATGGCCATAGGGTCGTGGGATTTCACGATGGGCCTTCGGCTCTCGAAGCCGCCCGCTCACAAAGCCCCGCACTGATCATCGCCGACTATCATCTCGAGAACATCACCTTTTCAGGCTTCTGTAAGGAAATCGGACGGCAGGAGAATCTGGCCGAAACGTTGATCGTCTCAATGGTAGATGGGGCAGACCGCCTGGATGAAAGCAAACTCCGCTCCCTGGGTGTCCGTGCATTTCTGAAAAAGCCGTTTCAACGCGAGCAGCTCCTCGACACCATTAAAACCATTCTGGCCGGCACAGCAGGACGTCCCGGCGCAAAACCGGCCAAGGCGCGCACATGGCCTCCGGTTTCTACGGGAACCGACGACGAGGACGAGCAGGAGTCGCCGCAAGACACCGCCGCCGATGAGTCCCCTCGCCATGAGAGGGAGAAGGAACAGGCCACCATGTCCCCATCACCGACTCAGCTGGTCTCAGCCTCCACCGCCGCCCCGTCCGCAGGCCGTTCTCACGGGGAAGAGCTGATGAAGGCCCTGGTCGACCACCTGCTGCAATCCGCCACGGTTCAGGCCGACAAGACTATCGCCAGTCACCTCCCTCCGGCCATCGCCAAGGAAGTCGCGAGCCAATTAGGAACTGCGCTGGGGAAAGCGGTGCAGACCGAAGTGAGTAAGCAGGTGGCCGAGGCGCTTGCGCCGGAACGTCTGCAGACGAGTCTGCGCACGATGATTCAAGAGGAATTGAAACGTCAGACCGAAGCACAACTTGCCGGCGTGGACAGCGGGATCCGCCAGGCCGTCACAGACCTGGCACCTGCACTCGTGGAGCAGGCTGCGGACAAACGACTTGGCGACCTCACGGACAGCGGCGTCCAAAAGCACCTGCCGCAAGCCCTACAGGCTCACCTGGACATGATCACCCAGTTGGTCAAAAAAGAAGTCGAGCACGTGGCCGCGAACTGTGCGCGACAGGCGGCTGAGGACATTGTGCGCGAAATGGCAAAAGATCCGATCCTGCAGGCGGTGCAACGGATCGTTCCTGACGTGGCGGAAACTCAGATCCGGGCCGAGATCACACGATTGAGCTCACCCGACTAACGCCTCGCGGCGTTATTACCCTCGCTTCACCTTCTTGGCCGCTGCGCGGCGGGTCTTGGCCAGCGCCTTTACGCGGGCTACGTTCTTCCGGTGCTTCTTCCGAACTTTCCGATCCTTCTCACGTCCCCTCGGCATAGTCTCTCCTTCAACGGTAAATCGGCATGCTGGCCGGCGATCTCACTCGACATCGACTGAACCGCCGGATGTATATCACAGGGCTTCACTCCGCTACAACCTTTTGCGACGCCACTGATGCGCCGTCGTTACCTTGAGCGCACCGGCGGCACATGGTAAGATGCGCCCGCGCCGCAGCCGGCGCCCCTATATGTCCACCCCACAACTCGATAAAACCTACAATCCCCACGACGTCGAGAACCGCTGGTACCAGCGCTGGATCGATGCCGGCCTGTTTCATGCCGACCCGGCCCATACCGGGCAGCCCTACTCCATGGTGATCCCTCCGCCGAATGTCACGGGATCGCTGCATGTGGGTCATGCCCTGAACAACACGCTGCAAGACATCCTGGTCCGCTGGCGCCGGATGCAAGGACGGAATGTGCTCTGGATGCCCGGCACCGACCATGCCGGAATTGCGACGCAGAATGTGGTGGAGCGACAACTGCAAGCCGAAGGCACGTCGCGGGAAGCGCTCGGACGCGAAGAATTTCTGAAGCGCGTCTGGAGTTGGAAGGAACAATCCGGCGGGACGATCATCGGCCAGCTCAAGAAGCTCGGAGCCTCCTGCGATTGGGAGCGGGAACGGTTCACGATGGATCCCGGTCTTTCGGAAGCGGTCCGCGAGGTCTTCGTTCGCCTCCATCAGGATGGACTCCTCTATCGCGGTGAGCGGTTAATCAACTGGTGCCCACGCTGCCTCACGGCACTGTCCGACATCGAAGTCGAACACGAAGAGGCGACCGGCAAGCTGTACACGATCCGTTATCATCTTGTAGACGATCCGACACAGTTTCTCCTGGTGGCAACCACGCGCCCGGAAACCCTGTTCGGCGACACGGCGGTGGCGGTGCATCCGGAAGATGAGCGCTTCCGGCATCTGATCGGCAAACGGGTTCAGCTGCCGCTCACGAGCCGCACGATCCCGATTGTCGGCGATTCGATCCTCGTCGATCGCGAGTTCGGTACCGGTGCCGTGAAGATTACGCCGGCCCACGACTTTAATGACTTTGAAGCGGGTGAACGAAACGGACTCACACGGGTCAAGATCCTCGATCTCCACGCCCAGCTTCGATTGGCTGGTTCCCGGGCCGAACCCGCCGTCGCGGAAGCCCTGGAGAATCTTCCTGTCGCGAAGGCTCGGCCCAAGGTCGAGCAACTCCTCACCGACCAGAGCTTCCTGGAAAAGTCTGAGCCCCACAAGCTGGCGCTCGGCAAGTGTTATCGCTGCAAGACGGTGGTTGAGCCGTTTCTCTCCGATCAATGGTTCGTCAAGATCAAGCCGCTGGCCGAACCGGCGATCCAAGTCGTCGAAGATGGTCGCGTCCGAATCATCCCTGAAGCCTGGAAGAACAACTATCTGGGCTGGATGCGGGACATTAAAGACTGGTGCGTCTCGCGGCAGATTTGGTGGGGGCACCAGATCCCCGCCTGGTATTGCGAAACGTGTTCCGGTACGCCCTTCTTACGCCGAAGTTCGGATGGAGCCCCGCTCATTCCGTCGGACGCCGTCGCAATTGTGGCAAAGACGAAGCCGGATGCCT
>DAONAB010000255.1:0-4910 GCA_035400805.1 Nitrospira sp.
CGGCGCAATTGGGGGCGTTTCCCTTGATTCTCAGACGGCGAAGGCTGGTAGGCTCGCTGATCGGCGGTATTCAGGAAACGCAGGAGATGTTGGACTTCTGCGCGAAGCACAAATGCGGCGCTGACGTAGAAGTCACCCCGATTCAACACGTGAATGACGCCTACGATCGCCTCGTTCGCGGCGACGTCCGGTATCGTTTCGTCATCGACATGGGCTCCCTCACCTAACCGACCCGCACCGATCCGTTCACAGCCGACATCCATCGCCGGATGTTGCCTCGGCATGACCTACCACTGGTAGGACAGCAACCGCCACGCCGTTAAGCCTGCAGGCTTCTGAATTGAGTGAATCGAACAGAGGGGCAGGCCGGACGGCTTCACAGCCGCCCGGCTTTTCGTCAAGGACAGAGGAACTTACTTGGCAGGCTCAACCATCGGCATCAGGGGAAGCGGTTTGGCATCCTTGTCCACCTTCAGCAGCGCAATCGCGCCACGGAGGGCATCGGTCAACGAGTGGGTGACGATGGGATACACGCCGTCATTGCCATCCAGCACCATATCGAGAATGGCCGCTCCAGCCGGCGGAATGAGTTGCGTTTGCACTCCGCGCGTATGGTTAGCGGGGTTGCCGCTCTCCCACACATCATCCCAAATTTCGGCAATCGGATGGACCGCCGACACATTGTTCGGTCCGGCATTCACGAAATAGAAGCGGACACGCTCCCCCGGCTTGGCTTCCAAAAAGGAACCGCCCGCCTTGCTGTGCACGGGATCATACCGGAAGACCGACCCGTTGAAGACGACGTGCTGATATTTTCGATCGAACATCCCGTCGACATCGTCGGGATCTTTGAAGAGTTCACTCTGCACCAACACGTACTCGCGATCCGCCTTGGGCATCGCCTTCGGATCTTTAGGATCGACGATGATCGCGCCCATCATCCCGCGGGCGATGTGCTGAATCATGGGAGACGCGCCACAGTGATAGGCAAACACGCCCGGCCATTTGGCTTTGAACCGGTATTGCAGGGATTCACCGGGCCGCACTTCCTTGTAGTGCTCCAGGAAATTGGTTTCCGCGGCGTGAAAATCCATGGAGTGAGGCCGGCCGTTGGTTTCCGGATTCGTGAGCGAAAAGACAACCTCGTCGCCTTCCTGCACACGGATCACCGGGCCTGGAAACTGTCCGTTGAACGTCCAGGCGTCATATGTATGTCCCTCGCCATCGATGACGAGCTTCGTTTCCACGGCTGTCATAGACACTTCGACGACTTTCGCGAACGCGGATTCGACCGGTTGCATGGCAAGGCCTGACACTGCGGCCAACCCCAAAACCGTGCGAATCACAGATTGACGAAAGCGAATATTGCGTACTGTCATAATGCTGCGGCCCCTCCTGTGAATGTGATTGGTCTCGGTTCATTCAGAACCGTGGTGAGGATACCGCGCAACGACACGAATCAAGTATGACATTTGTCATGTTTCGCAACTGCCGTGCCAGTTGCCACTGCTCGCCCTCGCGGGCGTCGGCCAGGGCCTCATCGCTTGGCGGCTAATTCCGAAAAATAATGGGCGAATGCCTTGATGCCGCCGGAAGCCTGTCCCCAGTCGAAATACTCATTCGGCGCATGATACCCGTGCTCGGGAAGACTGAGTCCCAGAAAAAGGATGGGAACTTTCCACGCCTTTTGCATCGTCACTACCGCGCCGATCGAGCCGCCTTCGCGGATAAATGCCGGCTCCTTACCGAAGCCGGCCCGGACTGCACGTTTCACGGCCTCAACATACGGCCCGTCAAACACACCGCGGAATGGATGCAACATGCCCTCTCGCTCCACCTTCACCGCCGGATTCAATTTCGCGACGTGTTTCTTCAGGAGCGCGAACACCTTCTCCGGAGTCTGCCCCGGCACCAACCGCATGCTGACTTTCAGTTCGCCGTGGCCGGGCACGATGGTCTTGACCCCCGGGCCATGATAGCCGCCGGTGAGGCCATGCACCTCGAACGTCGGGGCGGCCCAAATCCGCCGCATGACGTCAGCCGGATCATGGGTACGCAACGTCTTGAACCCGTACGCTTGCTTGAACTTGCTGACCTGGAATCCCGACTTCAAGAAACTCGTAATCTCGGCCTTCGTCGGGGGCACGACCTCATCGTAGAAGCCGGGGATCTTCACCTTGCCGCTCTTGGCATCGACGCAAGCATGGGCGATCTCCATCAGCTCCACGAGCGGGTTTCGAGCTGCCCCGCCAGTCACGCCAGAATGGGCGTCCTTGGTGCCGGTCCGAAGGGTCAGCCGCGCGCCGAGCAACCCCCGCAACCCGTACGGCATCGCCGGCTGATTCTTAGACAGCCAGATCGTGTCCGAAATGACCACAGAATCCGGGCGCGGAATCGCCGCCCGATTCTTGATTGCGGAAGCAAAACTCGGGCTTCCGTTTTCCTCTTCCAGTTCCCAGAGAAACCGCACATTGATCGGCACCCCCTGATCGATCGCATACCGCGCGGCAAAGAGGGCGGCGAGGGCCGGCCCCTTGTCGTCTGTCGCCCCACGGCCACGATAGAGGCCATGATCATTCTGGAATGCAAACGGAGACTGCTTCCATTCAGGTTCCTGCGCAGGCTGCACATCCATATGATTGTAGACCGTTACGGTAGGATACTGAGGATCGACCGTCCAGCCACCCGAGACGGCCGGATATCCCGGCGTTTCGACGATATGCGCTTCCGCGCCAGCGGCGCGGAGATATTGTGCCGCGAGTTCGGCCATGCGCCGCACATCGGGCGCATGCCGCGGATCCATACTGATGGACGGAATTTCGACCGCCTGCCCGAGCATGTTCTCATACTGCGGGCGAATATCCTTGATGTAGGTCTCTATCTGCCGATGCACGTCGCTCATCGCTGCTCCTTCCCGATCTTTCGTGGCAATGGTCGCACTCCCACACCTCTTGTGTCTTGTCACGACGCACTACGTAGCGCTCAACGTCGGTTACCGACGATTATATCCACTCGGCACAGGAAAGCCTATGTTGGCGAGGACGGAGAGAAAGCATGTAGAATGACACGATGCGCCACCACATCCGTCATCGAGCACTCCGTTTGGGCACCGGGCTGCTGGCCTGCCTATCCATGTATTGTGTCGGCATCCATACAGTTGCGGCGCAAGAGGCCGTCTCTGTCCAAGAGGTGTTGGCCGATCCCGCGCTGTTTCACTTGCGACAGATCACGCTCAAAGGGACCGTGCGTAACGTCCAGCCGCTCGATCCCTATGAGATCCCGGCCGGCTCAACCTGCTACGGCGGCTATCTTTTCAACCTTGAAGACGACACGGCGACGCTGTCTATCGCCGTGCCCGGGCTGTGCGGTGTGCCGATGGTGAAGGATCCTGACGTGGAAGACGGTGTCCGTGTCGCGGTCGATGCGACGGTTCAGGCTCCCAGCCATGGAGGTTATGCCTTGAGCTTCAAAGGCGCAAAAATCGCAATGGATCAAGAAGGTGTGGTGCAAGCGATTGCAAATCGAATCACGCCATTGGCGGAATAAATCGTGACGACGCGTCCTCTTGAACGGACTCCCCGCGTGGCGGCTCCCGCCCATACGCGCGTCGGCTGGATCGGCACCGGCGTAATGGGCGCATCCATGTGCCGGCACCTTCAGGCTGCCCATTATCGCCTCACGTTGTATACACGCACCCGCAGCAAAGCGTCGGCCATTTTGGCCAAGGGCGCGACCTGGGCGGATTCTCCACGCGCGGTGGCCGAGCAAACCGACATCCTCATCACCATGGTGGGATTTCCGCAGGATGTGCGCCAGGTGTACTTCGGGGACCATGGCATACTGGCAGGCTCCAGCGCGGGCATGGTGTTGGTTGATATGACCACCACTGAACCCTCGCTCGCCCAGGAGATTGCGCTCGCGGCTCTAGCACGAGGCGTGTGTGCCGTCGATGCGCCGGTGTCCGGCGGGGATATTGGCGCGCGCGACGCCACGCTGTCGATTATGATCGGCGGCGAAGCCAGCGCCGTGCACACGATCATGCCGCTGCTCGAATGTCTGGGCAAAAAGATCGTGCACCAGGGCAATACGGGGGCCGGTCAACATACCAAGCTCTGCAATCAGATCGTGATCGCCGGCACGATGATCGGCGTCTGCGAAAGCCTGCTGTACGGGTACAAGGCCGGGCTCGACCTGCCGCGCATGCTGGAATCGATCCGCGGCGGCGCCGCTGCCTGCTGGACGCTAGACAACCTGGCGCCCCGCATCCTGGCTCGTAACTTCGACCCCGGATTCTTCGTCGAACACTTCATCAAAGACATGGGCATTGCCCTCGAGGAAGCACGACGCCGGCAACTCACCCTGCCAGGACTGACGCTCGTGCATCACCTGTACGAGAAGGTTCAGGCGCTGGGCCATGGCCGTTCCGGCACGCACGCGTTGATGCTGGCGCTGGAAGCCCTCTCTAACATCGATCCAACCAAACCCTCGACCTCACTCTAATCGCAGGAGCCGCATGAGAACGGGTACGCATCCTCTTGTTCTGGCACTCATCCTAGCCATCACCTGCACCGCCTGCACTGGTGCCCGCGGTCTGAACCGCCACCTTCTGCAGGAATCTTTCCATGACCATCCGGAAGTCGCGACTGATCGCGACATTGCTAACACCATGGCCACCCAGGCCACCTTGCCGACGCCCTATCGCCTGGCGATTTATTTCAAACATGAGGATTTCCCCAGCCGCCCCGCCTTGCAGCGAGTAGACTGGGACAGCTCCGACGGCGCCCGCGTGCAACGCGCGCTGGAACCGGTAGAGGAGGAAGGAATTCTTCAACGGAGCTTCCTCCTCGCCAATTCAACCGTGCAAGGCAATACCCTTCGCGACATACGACTCGCCGCAGCCCGCTACAACG
>DAONAB010000256.1:0-4897 GCA_035400805.1 Nitrospira sp.
CAATAATCAAGGCAGCCGGCCTTATTCGCACGGACGACTCCCTTCAAGTTGAGGCGCTTGGCTTCTTGCTTGAAGCAGGCATGAAGCGCTTCCGAACCGAGCTTTGAGCAGCTGCCCCGCGGGTCATCGGGTTCCCGCTTGTTGGTGCACACGAAAATATGTCGTTGGTAGCCGGTCATCGTCAGGGTGTCCGTGCTGGTCGATTCACACTCTGTCTGTGAGCTCAGACGTGCGCGTGGAACTGGTCGATCAATTGTTTGACGTCCGCTGCGTGAAGCAGGGACGAGCCTGCTGCCTGACTTGCGGCAATAGCCGAAATTTCCCGGAGGCGTAACTGCGCGCGTTGTTTCGCTTCAGGTTCTGAGAGCGCGGAGGCCTGGCCTTGAGCGAGTTTGTCGAATTCTGTGCGGATATCACGAAAATCCCGCTGAAGGTTTTTCATCATGGAGCAGGGTTCGCAATACCATTTTGGACTTTGGTCCGAGGAGGGCGACAATCGGTCATAGGTGCGTCCGAAGAAATCTTTGCCCAGCGACAATTTCATCAACGGTGCGCCTGCGGTATTGCAGGCATTACAGGATCCAGCATCCATGCGCGCAGTGCTCCTCTTCGTGGAAACAATCAAAGAGAGCGAATCTTACCGCACTGGTCTTTCACGTAGCAAGGTCGCGGAACGGGTTGCGCTCATCCAGGTCCGGTCCGATGTATAATGCGAACAAGACTCGGTGAGACGTGTTGGAGTGAGGAGGCGCGCATGCTGATCGGGGTTCCGAAAGAGGTGAAGGATTTCGAATATCGCGTCAGTGTGACGCCGGACGGCGTGCATCTGTTGCGGCAGCAGGGCCATCAGGTGCTGGTGGAGCCTTCAGCCGGACAGGGGAGCGGGTTTTCGGATGAGGCCTATCGTCAGGCCGGCGCCGAAGTCGTCGGCTCAAAAGAAGAGATCTTTCATCGGGCCGAGATGATCGTGAAAGTGAAGGAGCCCCAATTATCTGAATGCGCGATGTTCCGGCCCGGTCAGGTGTTGTTTACCTATCTACACCTCGCCTCCTTGCCGGAACTCACCAAGGCGTTAATGGCGGCTGAGATCACGGCCATTGCCTATGAGACGGTCGAAGCCAAGGATCATAGCCTACCGATGCTCCGGCCGATGAGCGAGATCGCCGGCCGTCTTGCCGTCCAGGTGGGAGCCCATTATCTCGGGACTGTTCAAGGGGGACGCGGCGTTCTCTTGGCCGGAGTGCCGGGTGTGCTGCCCGGCCATGTCGTGGTGTTGGGCGCAGGGGTTGTAGGTACGTCGGCGGTGAGAATTGCCGTTGGAATGGGGGCGCGGGTCACGGTGATTAATTTGGATTTGGATCGATTGCGCCTGCTCGACGACTTGTATGGTGGCCGTATTGCCACCTGCGCGGCGACTGAATCGGCTATCGAACGGGCCGTTCTGGAGGCCGACTTGGTCATTGGCGCCGTGTTGGTGCCGGGGGCACGCGCCCCGCGTGTGATCTCGCGCAGTCTCGTGTCGAAGATGCAGGCCGGAACGGTCATCGTGGACGTCGCTGTGGATCAGGGCGGCTGCTGCGAAACCACCAGGCCCACGACCCATTCAGATCCGGTGTACACGGTGGACGGGGTCCTGCACTATTGCGTGACGAACATGCCGGGCATCGTCCCGCACACCTCCACGCGAGCGTTGACCAACGTGACACTCCCTTATATTGCCAGGCTCGCAACGGATGGAGTCGGGAAAGCCATTCAATCCGACCCTGGACTGGCCAAAGGTGTGAACGTCATGAATGGGAAGTTGACCTGCCAGGCGGTGGCCGAATCTCACGGCTTGCGTTTTACCCCTCTCTTGTAAGACAATCCGGCTTCCGTTTTCGGATCCGCCCGGTCGGGGCGTAGCGCAGCCCGGTAGCGCACTGCGTTCGGGACGCAGGGGTCGGAGGTTCAAATCCTCTCGCCCCGACCAATTAACACTCCCTCGAGCCTTCTTCCTCATGAAGGCAATTGGATCGACTTTCCCCCAGCGGTTCTCTCAACTATCTAGCCGCCCGTGTCAGAGATGCTGCCTTCGGTCACTCTCCCGCGCCACATTCGTGGCACAGTAACGCGCTGGCGTTCGGCCGCAAGCCGATGAGCCGCGTCATTGCCGAGAGCGTTTAGAATCACGCCACATGTTCTCTCTGCAAGGCGTGTCAGGCATCGCGCTCATGGTTTGCGACGGTCCTGCCGATAAGATAGGCGTATGCGTCTGAGACCGCCGCGTAAACTTGCAAATCGCGTGACGCCCTGTAGACGCTGTGAGAATATTCTGTGCTAGGCGGGGAACTCGCTCTACGCCGGCAATCTGCGCGTGAGGATGTGTGACACGATGACCGATATCGGTGAATCCGTGCGTGCCCGAATTCTCGTCAGTGGTCGTGTGCAGGGAGTGGGCTACCGGGCCTTCACCTGCCGCATGGCGGCTGCGCACGGGCTGACCGGCGGAGTGGAAAATCTCGATAGCGGGCAAGTGGCGGTGGATGTGGAAGGTGGACGAGGCGTGCTGGAGATGTTCCTCACAGACCTCAAAAAAGGGCCGGTCGGGGCGCGTGTGACCCAGGTACAGGTGGAGTGGGGCAATGCTACGGGCCGGTATCATGATTTCACGATTCGGTAGTAGGTGACGACGTTATGGCTCGACGTGCAACCGTTCGACAGGATAACGAGGTAAGTGCGCCGGTCTCGACCCGACGTCCGCGTGCTGCGCGCGCGGAGGAGGATGAGGATGCGGATTCGCCGGGCCTCGCCGAGTCGGAGGATTCCGGTGGAGAGACCCGCCAGGCGGAATCCGGGCGCGCCGAAGGCCTCGACACCATCAAGAGTTATTTGCGCGAAGTCCGCAAGTCGACCCTGTTGAACTTCAAGCAGGAGCAAGCGCTCGGCAAGCGAGTCATGGCCGGCGATGAAGCCGCGCGTCAGGAAATGATCGAAGCGAACCTCCGCCTGGTCATCAGCATCGGCAAGCGATACATGAACCGCGGCTTCCCGTTTGCCGATATCGTCGAAGAAGGCAATCTCGGCCTGATCAAGGCGGTGGAGAAGTTTAACTATAAACGTGGATTCCGCTTCAGCACCTATGCATCCTGGTGGATTCGTCAGTACATCGAGCGAGCCATCATCAATCAGGGCAAACTCGTCCGGTTGCCGGTTCATGTCGTCGAACGGTTGAACCGCTACCTCGGCAAGGTTGAGGTACTGGTGCATGAACTCGGCCGGGAACCACGGGCCGAGGAAGTTGCGGCCAAGTTGAAAACCAGTGTCGCCGAAGTGGACGATCTGAAGCAGCTGGTTCGCACCACCTGTTCACTCGACAGCCCGATCAGCGACCGGCAGGATACCTTCCTGCGGGATGTGATCGAGGATCCGCTCTGTCTCACACCTGCGGACACGACCGAAGGCGTGATGCGACGGGCCGAACTCATGGCCTGGGTCAATGAGTTGCCCGAAAAGGAACGTACGGTGATTTTGGCGCGGTTTGGGCTTGACGGCGCCGAGTCGCGGACGTTAGAAGAGATCGGCCATCAGATGGGGCTGACTCGCGAGCGGGTCCGCCAAATCGAAACTGCGGCGCTCGCCAGGCTCCGCGGGATCATTGAACGGAAAACCATGAAGCGGGCGGATCTTTTATGAGAACGTCCGGATTCGACGACGCCCATGAACTACAAGTCCCTCATCCGCGAAGTTCCCGACTTTCCTAAGCCCGGCATCCTCTTCTACGACATCACGACACTGCTGAAAGATCCGAAGGCGTTTCGGTCCATCGCCGATGAACTTGCCGCTCGTTACGAGGGGCAGGGCATTGCGAAGGTGATCGGGATCGAGTCGCGGGGGTTTATCCTCGGCGGCACGCTGGCGGCTCGGCTTGGGGCCGGGTTCGTGCCCGTGCGCAAGCCCGGGAAATTGCCGGCCGACATTTATGAGGTCGAATACAACCTCGAATATGGCTCCAGTGTGCTGGCGATTCATCGGGATGCCGTCTCGGCCGGTGAGCGTGTGTTGATCGTGGACGATCTGCTGGCCACTGGCGGCACGGCGGCGGCCACCGTCGATTTGATCGGCCAACTCGGCGGAGAAATTGCCGGATTGGACTTCCTTATCGAGTTAAAAAGCCTTCACGGGCGCGACCGCCTTTCAGGCCACAACGTCCACTCCATGATCGTGTACCCGTAGTCCCCAAGATCTTGGGGAACCCGGTACTTGTCAAACGATCTATAGCGTGATATACCAGCCGAACTTTTTCGCCTTGCACTCATCACGAAAGGGCATGAGACTCTATGGCGACGAAAGTCGGCGCGAAGAAAAAAACACCAACGACGAAAGCCAAAGCCATCGCTCCTGAAAAGCCTGTGAAGAAAGAGCGACCGGCTCCTGTAACTACTATGACTGAAAAAGATGAAGACAGCGTAGCCGCGCGCGTGGTGGCTGCGTTGACACTCAAAGAAACACCGAAAGAAAAAGAGGAACGCCAGCGCCGGCGCGAAGTCCTGCAGCGGATGCTGCTCGGCAAACGCCAGGAAATCATGCGCGAGATCGAAGGCAACCTCGGCCAGTCGCTGACAGAAGATCAGCAGCGCCGCCTGGAGTCGGCCCGTGATGTCGGCGATCAAGCCCTCATGGATCTGGATCGCGAGCTCGGCATTTCCTTGATGGAAATGCGAAACCGGAAGCGCCAGGCGATTGATGAGGCGCTGACGCGGCTCAGCGAGGGAACCTACGGCATTTGCGCCGAATGCGGCATAGAGGTCAGCGAGAAGCGCCTGGAGGCGGTGCCCTTCGCCAAGTTGTGCGTCCAATGCCAGTCCCGCCAGGAACTCCTCGAGAAGATTGAAAAGGAAGAAGATCGGGACTAGCCGAC
>DAONAB010000257.1:0-4852 GCA_035400805.1 Nitrospira sp.
TCCTTGAGTTGCACGCCACATTGACACATCCAGCCCGTGCGGCGGGCAGGATTTCCAACGACCAGTGCATGCGCGTCAACGTCGCTCGTGACCACGGCACCGGCACCGACGAACGCATACCGGCCGACGGTCACTCCGCACACCACCGTGCAATTCGCACCCAAACTCGCGCCACTCCGAATCAGCGTCGGCTTGATCTCGTTCATGCGAGGTACTTCACTGCGCGGATTGAGCACATTCGTAAACACTACTGATGGCCCGCAAAACACCGCGTCTTCCAGGGTCACCCCTTCATACACCGACACGTTGTTCTGGATCTTGACTCCATCTCCGATGGTCGTGTTCGGGCCGATCACGACATTTTGACCGATACGACAATTCTTCCCGATTTTCGCCCCACGCATCACATGCGACACATGCCAGATTTGCGTTCCCGCACCGATCTCAGCCCCCTCATCGATGAACGCTGATTCATGCGCCATATAGGGACGCCTGGGCGAACCGGTCTCAGGCGTGCGTCGCATCACCTGCCCGGTTTCGAGCGATTTCTGGCACAGCTGTAACACCTGCAATACCCGCAGGGCTTCACTCCCATCAGTTCTGGGCGTGCTCCGTGTCTTCACGCAGTCGAGGAAATGCGCACATTCGGCCCGCAACGGTTCCTCGTGAGTCACGGGCACAACCTCAGCGTCCATTTTTGTGGGCACAGGGAGTTGATCTTTCCATCCGATGGAGTGGGGATAGAGCAGCAACTTATGTTCAGGCTCCATATCGTCGAAGACAGCCATCTTTTGATTGCCCACCACGATCAACTTCTGTTCTTTGTACGGGTGCAGCCAGGAGACAAAGACGTGCGCTTTTACTCCACTGGGAAAGGACAGCAGGCTGACGGTGACATCGGCAATCCGTGGCTGCAAGTAGTTGCCGCCCTGAGCATGGACCGTCTCCGGCATCTCGTTGAGGAGCCCAAGAATCACCGACAGATCGTGAGGCGCAAACGACCAGAGGATATTTTCTTCTTTTCGAACCCGTCCCAGGTTCAATCTATTGGAGTAGATGTATTGGATGCGCCCCAGTTCCCCTTGGGCAATCAGCTGCCTCAGCGTGAGCACCGCGGGGTGATACCAGAGCAAATGCCCCACCATCAGTACCCGCCCCTGGGCCGCTGCGAGCGCGACCAATTCTCGGCCGCCTTCAAGGGTGAGGCACAGGGGTTTCTCGACGAATACATCCTTCCCCGCCAGAAGCGCATCCCTGACCAACCGGCCGTGGGTTTCTGCGGGAGTTGCGATGGCCACCGCATCGATTGTGCGGTCCCCGAGCACATCGGATGGTGAGACTGTTGTGACACATTCCGGATAGTGCTGCGTGAAATATGGAAGCACCCTCTCGTCGGTATCGCAAATAGCCCCGAGCGCCTGAAGTTCGGCGAAATTCCGGATCAAGTTCTTGCCCCAGTAGCCCGCTCCGATCACTGCAATTCGGCTCATGACCCTATTCCCTCTGCCAGCCCGGTCTTCGACACGCCTGGACTCACGCGCTCCCTGCCTGGCGGCATTCAATGAGAACCTTCCCTGCAGGGTTCCCGAACGTTGACGTTTCACACCGCTCCCACTTATGATCCGCTCCCATTGTGCTTCAGCCCACCCCCCTCACATGGCGCGCGCTTCCACTGATCGTCGTTTGGACGCTCCTGGCGCTATTTGACACGCTCCCGGCCTCGGGGGACAGCGCAGGGGATTCCGCCTCCGCCCCGCATGCTCTGGACCTGCATGTCGAAACCACAACCTTCCTCCTGAACCTTGAAAAACAAGGGCTCGAGGACAACACGTTCACGAATGGTCTGGGCCGGGATACGACCCTGATGGGCAATCTGCTGAACGTGTATGTGCGGAAACGCCTGCTGTCCTCCGTAGACTTGGACCTTGGAGTGTTCGCCAATATGCCGTACGGCCATGACACGGAGGTGTCGCAAGTCCGGCCGATTATCCGCCTTCAATATCGCCCCACTGAGGAAATCACGGCGCTGCTCGGCACCCTTGCGGTCCCGCACCGGGACTTTCACGACGCGGTCTTCGACAACGCCAACCGGTTTGTGCGACCGATCGAACAGGGTGCGCAAGTGACGGTGAACTCAGAGTATTACCGACAAGACCTGTTTATCAACTGGGAGCAGGCCTTCCGCGGCTCCGCCACCAATCGATACGATGTGGGTTATGCGGGACAACTTCGAGCCGGCCTCTTTCGCTTCAATGGGCAGGCTCACTGGGTCCATCACGGCCAAGCCCTTCTCAAACTCGATCGCTCCTTCAATACCGGCAACAATCTGGTGACCGCGTTCGGCCCCGAACTCGTTTTCAAACCGGCACGGTACTTCAGTTCCCTCCGATGGTGGAATGAACTCGGCATCCGGCTGACGTATCTCAACAGCTTTAATCAAGCGGCTCGCGCCACCCCCTATGATCAGGGACGCGGCTACGACGTTCAAGCCTGGCTGGATATCGCAGGCTGGCGGCCGCGCATAGGATTCTGGCGCGGCGTGAACTTCCTCGGACAACAGGGTGACCCTGAATTCGTCGCAGGAAATTTCATGGAAGTGGGGCTCTCCAAAGTGTATGCGCTCGGGGAGAATGCCTCCATCGAGTTCGGGGTGCAAGCGAGGCGCCTGCGCAATGCGGTCAATGAATTTATCCCGCAAGGGACCAAATGGGTGAACCAGCAATATCTCGTCTTCAATTGGAACTGGGATACCGCAAATGGTCGGTTCATGAGAGACCTGTTCCCCACGCAGAGCAACCCGGCCGCCACCGAGCCTTCAGATCCCACGCCTCGGTTTACGGCCAAACTCGACACCCTGACCTATGTGTATAACATCGGCTATTCCGGCCTCCTGGAAATCGGAGGGCGACCGGTCGCGAACAGTACGCTCGCCGGTCAATACCTTGCGCCTGTGCTCAGATACAGCCCTTCGTCCAGGTTGAATCTGGATATCGGCGTCTTTGCGGGGTTACCCGTCGGGGATACGCAGCGATTCCACACGGTACAGCCGATCCTGTCGGCGGAGTATGAACTCTGGCCGGCGGTGTCGCTGATTGCCGGCACGATCAAGCGCAACCACCCCTTTGTGGATGCCCTGTTCAACGATGCCTCCCTGTTTTCACGCCCTCTCGAACAAGGGTTCCAGCTCCTGGTGAACCGGGAACATTACCAGCAGGATCTATTCATCAACTGGAACCAGATCGAGACGTTTCAAAAGGCGGAGCGATTCGACGTGGGATACGCAGGGCGCGCGAGCGCCGGATTCTTTTCCTTAAACGGCCAAGTCTACTGGACACACAGCGGCGGGGCCCAGTACTCGGAATCACGCACGTTTTTCGGAGCCGGCCTGCCGCGAGACCGACCGGCCTCGAACAATTTCCTGACGGCCGTCGGACCGCAATTCACGTTCCAGCCCAATCGCTACTCGTCCGCCCTGTCGTGGTTTCGCGAAATCGATGTGATGGCGCTGTATCTCACCAGCCAAAACGAACCGACGCAGAGTGGAGCGCCGATCGTTCGCGGCCGGGGCTATCAGCTGACGGCCGGTGTGGATCTAGACGGCTGGCGGCCCTACGTCACGATCTGGCGAGGCGAGCATTTCGTGAATGAACAGGGCGACCCGGCCTACTACGCCGGAAACTTCACGGAGTTCGGCCTCTTGCGCGATTTTTTGCTGCCGGCCGGGTTCTCCTTGCGGGTCGGCGGGTTCGGGCGCGTGATCGACAATCGCATGACCCATACCGAGTATGCGTTACTCAACTGGTCCTGGGATCAATCGCCATGGCGCGGGTTCTGCTTGCGACCGACGTTACTGCATCGAAGCGAGTCGTCCTGCAGCCAGCCTTGAGACACACTTCTCTCTTGCCACCCCGCATCAAGCCCGTTAGAGTAGCACCAGCGACAGGCGGCAGGCAGACGTTTCGTTCATGGTGGAGGGTGTATGTTTCGTAGGAAGTTAGCGGTTTTGTTAGGAATCGTGGTGCTTTGCCTCCCCTCGCTTGGTCATGCCGAAAACTATGCTGCATTCGCCATTGGGCCGAATATCGCCACCCTCGATACCACGGACGTCGGCAAAATCGATCTCGCGAACAATCTGGCTTATGGCGCGAAATTCGGCCACTATTTCGACGATCGCGGCTTCAATTGGTTCGGCCTCGAAGTCGACATGTATCGATCGGCGCCCGACGTTAAACAGCAAAACATCCCCGCCTCCACCAATCGCTTCCTGTCGCAAAAAGTCGTCGGCGCTGACCTCTTGGTGCATTCGCTCGCGTTTAACGCACTCGTCCGCGTCACCGGCTATCAATACAAAGTTGAGCCCTATGCAGGTCTCGGCATCGGCCTCAACATGGGGAATCTTTCGGATGGAAACTTCAGGCCGGAAGCGTCGTTCGCCCCGAGCTTTAACGTGCTAGCCGGCATCAAATATTTCGTGACACCGAAGATCGCGCCCTTCATTGAATACAAGTACAATTTCGCCCATTTCAGCTTCAGTCGCAGCAACATCACGGCTGACTACCGCGCCAACCTCTTCATGTTCGGCGTTGCCTTCCATTTCGGACGATAGCCCTAGTGACTTGCCCGGTAAAACGACTCCTCCAATCTCCGGCTCGGGCATGGACCTCCACCTAACAGCCTAAGTCCAACGTGCCCTCCCACAGCACCACGCGCACAGTGGCAGACTCTGGGTCACAGCCGATCTTTGCTATTGCCGGCTAGAAGGCGTAAGGTCACAGCTGGCTATCCCTCACACTCTGCCCCCACTGCCTGCGGCCTGCCACCGCCGACAACGCTCGAAAGGCGGCTCCCCGTG
>DAONAB010000258.1:0-4776 GCA_035400805.1 Nitrospira sp.
GTCACCATCCATGACCTGTGGCTGGCCCGGCATCCGGAATATTCACGTAAACTATTGGGGCAGGCAGGGTCATCCCGGCGCGCCATCGCAACGGCCAACCGGGCGAGAAAGGTCGTGACGGTATCGGAGTTTTCGGCGCGGGAGATTGAATCGCTGTATGGCATTCCACGAGACCATGTGAGGGTGATTCATAACGGCGTGTCTGAAGATTTCACGCCCCTGTGCAACGACCAGATCAGAGCGGAGGTGCGGACACGTTGGTCTATCCCGCCCGCCGGTTTCATTCTCTTCGTGGGTGGGGCTGACCCGAGGAAAAATCACGTGGGATTTTTGCAGGCGGTGGCAAGCTGCCGCTCGCAGCTTGGGGGACGGGCCATTGTATTGGTAGGGGACGCAGAACATCCGCAGGGAAGTTATGCGGCGACGGCAACGTCGCTTGGCTTAGCGCAGGATGTTCGCTGCACGGGACGTCTCGACCGCGAAGATCTGCGCCGGCTGTACTCCTGCACCGATCTCTTCGTGTTCCCGTCCCGCTATGAGGGATTCGGTATGCCGGTTCTGGAGGCGATGGCCTGTGGCGCGCCGACCATTACGTCCTCGACCTCGTCGTTGCCCGAGGTGGCCGGTGACGCGGCCTTGCTTGTCGATCCCGACGATGTCGAAGGACTAGGCCGTGCCATGGTGATCGCCCTCTCCGATACGACCCTCCGGGAAAACCTGCGGCAGCGTGGTTATGAACGGGCTAAATTCTTCACCTGGCAGCGCGCGGCCCTGTCGACCAGCGCGCTCTATCGCGAGCTCTGCGCATGACGCCCATCCGCATGCTGCGTCCGAAGAATATTCTGATCATCAAGCTTCGGCATATCGGGGATGTGCTGTTGTCGACGCCGGTGTTGCACGCGTTGCGAGAGGCCTTTCCCGAGGCCCGGCTGACGATGTTGGCCAATCGCGGGACGGAAGGGGTGCTCGCGCATAATCCGGATGTGAACGAAGTGCTGTGTCTTGAAAAGGGCGCATGGGCTGACCAGTGCAGGTTCGTCTATCGCCTTCGGGAGCGGGGATTCGATTGCGTGATTGACCTGACCGACGGGGATCGTTCTGCCGTCATCAGCTTCGCGACCGGCGCACCCGTCCGCATCGGATTTAATGCGGAGCATCGCTGGCGCGGGTTGTTGTATAGCAAGGTGGCAAAACCGCGCCCCGTGGATCAACACCGTGTGGAATATGACCTCTGCGCCCTGAGGGCGCTGGGCCTCGATCCCACACGAGGGATGCCGTCGGTCTCTGTGTCCGAGCCGGATGAGCAGATGGTCGACCAATGGTTGAGGGAACAGGGGTTGACCGGCGACCATTGCCCGCCGCTGGTGCTGGTGCAGCCGGGCGCACGGTATTCGTTAAAAGTCTGGCCGCCTGAACGGTTTGCTCAGCTGAGTGATCGCCTTGCCGAACGGTTCCATTGCCGGATTCTGCTGGGTGGTGATCAGCGGGAGCGTGAGATCGCCGAACAGGTCGCTCGTAAAACGCATTGCGCTCCCATCGTGGTGGCAGGGAGGTTTTCTCTGCTGCAATATGCCTCGCTGGTCAAACGGTGCGCGTTGTTTGTGGGCAACGACGGCGGCGCCATGCATATCGCCGCGACGGTGGGCACGCCGGTGGTGGCGCTGTTCGGCCCGACCTATCCGGAGCGGTGGGGACCGCGTGGCGGATTGACGCAGGTGATCTATAAAGGTCTGGACTGCCGGGCCTGTTACCATCCCAGTTGCTTGCGCGGAGACGACAGCTGTATGCGCCAGATCACGGTGGATGAAGTCTTCGAAGCGGCGGGCCGGATTCTGGATCTGAAGGGTGCAAGGGTTGTGACATGAATGAGTCGGTCAGTGTCGTCATCCCGGTCTTCAACGGGGCGCCGTTTGTCGCAAAAGCCGTGGCCAGTGTGCGGGCACAGCGGCATGGCGATGTGGAGATTTTGGTGGTGGATGATGGATCGACGGACGGAACACAAGAGGTCCTGAAGCATCTGGAGCAGAGCGACGGCATCCGGTGGTTTCAGCGCAGTCACGGCGGCCCGGCCCGTTCTCGGAATTTTGGGATTGAAGCGGCGCGGGGACACTACATCGCACTGCTGGACTGCGATGATGTCTGGCTCCCGGGAAAACTTGAGGCGCAGCTGGCGATCATGCGCACACGTCCCGAGGTGGGGCTAGTGCATACGGATTTTGATGTGCGCTTTGAGGACGGGACGTTAGAGGAGCGCGTCACGGCCCGTTCGAGCCGCGAGCCGATGGTGCAGGCGTTTGCCGGAGGTCATGTGGCCTTGCCCTCGACGCTGTTGATCCGGAAGAGCGTGCTGGATCAGGTCGGGCGGTTGGATCCGGAACTGTATGGATCGGAGGATTCCGACCTCACGATCAGGCTCTTCCGGGTGACCAGCTTCGAATGTATCGATCAGGTGCTGGTGACAAAGCTGCAGCGCGGGCATGGGTATCGGGACATGGCGTTCGATGAACAGACCCATCGGGAGCGGGTGCTGGCGAGCCGGGATCGCTTTCTGATGCGCCTGGAGGGATTTGCGCCGCTGACGACCGCGCAGCGTGCCGCGCTGGATCGGGAATGGGCCAACTACTACCTGTTGAAAGGCGCGGTCGCAGAACGGGCTGGGCGCCCGGCGGAGGCGCGGAGCCAATACCGGAAGGCGATCGGCAAAGCTCCGGGACGGATTCGCTGTTACACGCGTTGGTTACGCACGTGGGCTCCCTGACTGCCAAGGCACCTCTCATGTGGTACGCGTGATGGAAACGATCGATTGCGAAGTATGCGGCGGGACCTCGACCGCGACGATGTTCAGCCAACACGATCTCACCCACCACGTCACGGATGATGTGTTTACCGTGGTTCGTTGTCTGGATTGCCGCCAATTGTTCTTGAATCCCCGTCCGACTCGGCAGGAAATCGGCAGATATTACCCCGATACTTATTATCCCGATGCGGCCTCCCGCCAGCCGGGCGATTTCCGCCGTGTTGCCAAACGATGGTCGGGACACATCAGGCGATGGATCGCTCAAGATTTTTATGGCTATCCGGTACAGGGGGCGGCGCGATCATGGCAATGGGTGCGGAGACTGTTGCTCTGGCCTGAGTATTTGTGGCGCTGCTGGCGTGGGCGCGGCCTGTTGCCATGGGTGGGGCGCGGCCGCGTATTGGATGTCGGTTGCGGCGCAGGGGGGAATCTCGCATCGCTGCAGGAACAAGGTTGGGACGTATCAGGGGTGGATGCCAGCGCCGTGGCCGTGACACAGGCTAAGGCCCGCTTCGGAGATCGGGTTCGGCTGGGGGATTTGGAGTCGATCGCCTATCCTGACCGGAGTTTCGATACGGTTCTGTTCAGTCATGTGCTGGAGCATCTGCACGGCCCCTTGCCGCTTCTGAAGGAGGTAAGACGCATTCTGGATCAGGAAGGCCGGGTCGTCATTCTCTGCCCGAATGCCGGCAGCCTGGAGGCGAAGATCTTTGGTCGCTGGTGGTTTCCCTGGGAGTTGCCTCGGCATCTCTTTCATTATGAGAGGGCGACGCTGCGGCGAATTCTGGAAACGGCTGGATTCCGGATCGAATCGATCCGTTCCGGCCTGGGCTCGCTCTATTTTATGGCCAGCTTGGATCGCGTGTGTGCGCAGCGATTCGGGAGGGCCATACCCTGTCGCCGTCTCCTAGAGAAAGTGCTGATCCGCCCGTTGTGTTTTTGTGTCGGACACCTGGGGTATGGGACTGAACTGAAAGTCTACGCGAGGAAAGATACCAGCGCGGTGCAGGTCACACAAAATACGATCTGAGGAGTCGGGACCAGGTTTTGAAATTGAGCGGTTGGTGATGCAGGGCGGATCGAAATGCCTGCCGTGCCTCTTGCCGGGCATGCGCCCGCAAGTGATGCTTGCCGAGGTCTGCGTAATAAATGGCCCAGTCATTCGACAAGGCGTTGCCTTCCTGTGTACCGGGGCGGCAGGCTGCGGCATGTTTCTCCAGAAATCGCCGCCGGCCGTCCAGCGCGCGCAGGGAGGGAATCTCTCTCGACGCATTGTGCCCATAGAGCCGATGCCGGTACATCGGTTGCGCGAGATGAATGAAGCGCTCTGGGCCGTAAAGTCGAATCACCAGATCAATATCTTCCCAGATCGACAGGGCCGCATCGTAGCCTCCCACTGAGTCGAACCAGGTCTTCCGGAACAATGAGCCGGATGTGGCGGCATCGTGGCCGCCGCGGAGCAATTGTGTAATGCTCCGCTGATGTTTCATGGCCGCGTCGTACTCGAGAATGTCGTTTCGCTCATTGACCTGGTAGCCGTCGCAATGGACGAGGGCCGCCCCTGCGGCCGGTTCAAGGATCGCCAGCGTCTTCTCCAAAAACAGCGGTTCCCAGAGATCGTCTTGATCGAGAAAGGCCAGATACGGGCTCAGTGCCAGGCGCGCGCCGGTATTCCGTGCGGCGGCTTGTCCGGCATTGCGGGAGTGGCGCACGTATCGCACCTGAGGAATGGCCTGCACCAGCGCATCCGTGCGATCGGTTGACGCATCGTCCACGACGATGATTTCGTAGTCCGGATAACTTTGCGCCAGAACGGAGTGGATGGCCTCATTCAGGTACCTGGACGTGCCATTGTAGGCGGGGATGACGACGCTGACGTGTGCCACAGATAAGATTCCTCGTGCGGGTAATCGGTAACATAGGCGGTAGACCCAGTCAACCGCAGCGCCATTCAACGCGCCATGTACCCACGCTCGGCC
>DAONAB010000259.1:0-4774 GCA_035400805.1 Nitrospira sp.
GAACCGAAGCCAAACGCGTCACCCTCAACCGTCCGATCGGGACTACGGCCGGGGAGAGGACCGTTGAAGGTCGCATTCAGCAATTCCGCGACATTCGCATGAATCGCAGCGGCGAACTCCATCGTGCAGCCGCGGTGCAAACCCCGGACGGCCAAATGGCGCTTGTGGACCTGGGACCGGACAATCAGGATCGGACACCGCTGCGAGCAGCTGCCGGCGACAGAATGGTGGCACAGGGACCCGTGGTTCAGGTAGGCAACTACCCTGTCCTGTGGGCTAATCGAGTGGCGATCAATGACGGTGTGCCGATTGATGTGACGCGCACGACAGGAGCGACTGATTTCGTGCCACCAACCGGTCACAGAACAGAAAACTGTCTCGGTGCGGGCTGCGACAACCAGCCCTTAAACCAGGGACAGTCAGGCCACCAGAATAGCAACGCGATGGACGGCACCACGCGCTGACCCGCCGGTTTCCACAGGAGAGACGAGGAAGGAGGATCGAAAAATCCTCCTTCCCGCCGCCTCACGACACTCCTGGTTCTCGCTCATCTGTCATCGGACACTGGATAGCGCCTTGCTCTGCGATATTCAACAACGCGGCAGGAAGGACATAGGCAGGTGCCAGGCGTGAAGCGGCTGTCGCCATATACGCCCAAACAGGGCGTATCGAGGGCACTGCAGCGGGAGAGGGCGTTACAATCGAATCGTGATGCGGCTTCGTCCAGAGACTGGATCCAGGCTCGTCACCATTTCTCTCACTCTGCGCTCCACGACCGGCTCGATTCGCTCGCGAAGAATCCGTTCACAGGAGAGAAACATCGCCTCGTGGACCTGCCGGAGTAACGTGCGCCCTTCCGGGGATTCGGCGAGCCTCATCTCAGCCGGGACCGCCCCCTGTCTCGTCAGCGTCACCTCGATCTGATCCTGAGAGACCTGAACCTGAACATTGGCATAGTTCGATCGCATGAACTCGGTATGAAAATTCAGGATCGTCATCATCAGCGCATATTCGAGATCGGCTTTATTCGTACTTCGTCGTGCCATGCTCTGCTCCTCGATACTGCCAGGACGAATAACGACCTGTGGAATCCCTCACGTGGGGACCGCTGCGGAACAACAGTGTCTGGTCGCTCCACACTGTACCACGAAACGCCATCGCCGGCCGACGTACTGTGACACGACATACCTGAAATGCGCTGGCGTCGTAACGTTCCTGGCAGGTTGGAAAAGCCCCGGGGGCACCGAACACCCCCGAGGCCTCCATGCGGCTAATAGGCCTTGCTGAAGGCAGGTTCGCCATCATGAGTCCACAGCTTTTGCGCTGCGGACCACCACCAGCCTTTCTGAGTCAAGACCGCCAGGAATGTATCGACATCCGCATCCTTGACATCCTGGGTAGCCATGAACCGACAGCGATACCAGTTCACCATCATCAAATCGGGACTGACGAACCCCGGCCAGACCTTGGTTCCCCGATTGGAGATAAACTCGCATTTAAACGGACCGTACTCACCGTCCGGGAATTTCGGAATGCCCTCTTCGGTGACGATGTACATGTCCACACCGACGAGTGTGATCACTTTCTTCTTTCGTGTCGCTTTCGCTGCTTCAGAAAACGTCGTTGCCATGGCCCCTCCCCTTTCTTGATCGGATTGCGGGTTGTTCAGGCTTTCCCATGCATCTTATCGACGATGGCTTGCGCATATTCGTCGGTGGTTGCGGTGCCGCCTACGTCGTAGGTGACATGTTTGCGTTCATCGAGAACCGCAAACATGGCTTTTTCGATACGATCCGCCGCCGCCGTTTCCTTCAACCATCGCAGCATCATAATGCCGGACACCAGCACCGCCGAAGGGTTCACCTTTTTCATTCCGGCATACTTCGGCGCGGACCCGTGCACGGCCTCGAAGATCGAACAGTTGTCGCCGATATTCGCGCCAGGAGCGAAGCCCAGTCCTCCGACGAGGCCTGCGCAGAGATCAGTCAGAATATCCCCGTACAGGTTCGGCAGCACCAAGCAGTCGAATTGAGCCGGATTCCGCACCAGCTGCATGCAGCAGTTGTCTACGATGACGTCGCCGGTTTCGATCTCAGGATACTTTTTCGCGGCCTCGCGAAACGCGTCCAGAAACAGCCCGTCGGTCATCTTCATGATGTTGGCTTTGTGCACGCAATACACCTTCTTCCGACCGTTGGCCCTCGCCCACTGAAAGGCAAAGTCGGCGATGCGGTACGAGCCAGGCCAGGTGATGACTTTCAGACATTGGGCCACTTCGTCTGAGACCATGTGCTCGATGGCCGCATAGGAATCTTCCGTATTCTCCCGGAAATTGATGATGTCGATTTTCTCCCAGGGGCGCTTCAACACCGGAATCAACTTGGCCGGCCGGACATTGGCAAACAGATCGAACACCTTGCGCAACGTCACGTTCGCGCTCTTGTGCCCGGTCCCGATCGGCGTGGTCGTAGGGCCTTTAAGCGCGACCTTGTTCTTGGCAATGTTCTTGATGGTCTTGTCCGGAAGCAAGGTGCCGTACTTCTCCAAACAACCCAATCCGATCTCTTCATATTCCCATTTGATCTCGACACCGCTCGCGTCAATCACCAGTCGCACCGCTTCGCAGATCTCAGGGCCAGTCCCTTCTCCCGGAAGCATCGTGACCACATGTTGTGCCATCAGAGAACCTCCTTACATCACCAGGGGTAGCCGGACCATCCGTTCCCCCGTTCGCACACTTACATTCTGCAAAGGTGATTCCAGAGCGCAGTCGTTCGCCGCAGGCGGCGTCGGCGAGGTTTTCCTGCACAATTCCCAGCGGATGGTGAAAGCGGAGAGCGAACCCCGGCATGGCGACGATGCAAGGCGTGCGCGCACACACCGAGATGCTGTGTGCCCGTGCGTCCATGCTCAGATCGAGGACGCAGCCTAGGTCTGACTCGCGCGCGGGTTGATCCAGGAATGACGTGAGAGGCTACGGTCGGACGAGTGTCTCGGCGGCAGATGATTTCGCGAGGGACCGGCAGTAGCCGGCCAGTTGAGGAGATCCGGTCACGGCCACCGCGCCGTGAGGACCGGCTGCTTGGAGCGCACGTGTGAATGCCGCCTCCGCGTTGTCTACGACTTCAGCGGCGACCGAGGACCAGGCTCGCCATTGTTCGGCAATCAGATCCGGAGGCACGGCCCTATCATGAGGATCACCGGTCACGATGAGCCGGTCGGCTCCGGCTCCTGCAAGGGCGCGCAACACCTGTTTCCATTGCCCATTTTGCCCCAGGGATACGAGTAATACACTGCGGCGACCCTCGAAGGTGGTGCGAAGAATGGTCGCCAGCCGCATTGCCGCCGGGATATTGTGCGCGTTGTCCAAAAGCACCGCCGGTGTGCCGGAGAGGACTTCACAGCAGGCAGGCCATTCCGTCTCCTCGAATAACCGACCGATCTCCTCCCCATCGATCTCCGGAAGCAGCCCTCGCTTGCGCAACACGTCATAGGCCATGAGGGCATGAGCGGCATTGGTGGCCATGAATGCCGCCGGCGACGGGAGTCGCAGCTGCGGGTGAGTGGACGAGCCCGCCGTCACCGTACAGACCCCCGTATAGCCGGCACGAATAAACTCGCTGACCTCATAATCCTGGCCACAAACGAGCACCGGGGCCTTCAGCGCTGCCGCTCGTGACAACACCACGGCGCGCGGGCCGTCCGGCATCGGGCCGCAGAGCACCGGAGTGAAGGGCTTGATGATGCCGGCCTTTTCCGCAGCAATCTGTTCAAGCGTTTCACCGAGCATCTCTGCGTGGTCGTATTCGACGTTCGTAATCACCGACAGCTCGGGGGCGATGACATTCGTGGCGTCCTGCCGCCCGCCGATGCCGACCTCTATGACGGCATAGTCTACTTTCGCCGCCCGGAATGCGAAAAATGCCGCCGCAGTCAAGAACTCGAACGGGGCCAGCTGAAGACCATGCACGTCGAGAAAGGCTTTGACGTGGTTACAGGCGTCGACCAATTCCTCTTCACCGATGGGCTGCCCGTTGATGGCAATGCGCTCCCGGAAATTCATGACGTGCGGACTCGTATAGACGCCCACCGTCAATCCGGTTGCCCGTATCAACGCACCGATCATGCGGCTGACCGTCGTCTTTCCATTCGTGCCGGTCACATGGATCGAGCGATAGGCCAGATCAGGCCGCTTGAGCTTATGCAGGCAACGAGCGACGGCGCCCAAGCTGACTGTACCGTCGGACGGCCGCCCCCGCAGGATGCAGTCGATTTCAACGCCCCGCAGAAAGTCAGTCACTTCAGCATAGGACGAGAACGGCACGGTCCAAGACGGTGGACAGGTCTTCGTTCGTCTACCTCGCATACACACCTCCCTGGCTCAGCACGGTTCGAATCTCCCCGATCAGGCCTGCGGGACAGTCGCTTGACCAACCGGTTCAGCCATCTCCCCAACGGCAGACCATCCGCCGTCGTCGTACCGGTAGTATTGGGCCTCGGACGGCTCGCAGGCGATGAGTAACACCCACCGGTTGTTGAACAACTTTTCCAGGAGTGGCTGTCGCTCGATGATGGCGGTGAGGCGTTTCCTCGGCGCTTCGATGATAGCCGTGAGGCGCATCGGTTCATGGTAGGCCGCCTCTCCTCGCATGACCGTCTGAGCCGGCAAGCCCATGCGAAGATCGCTCTGGCTGCCCGTCATCACGCCGATCCGGCCGGTCACGTTATGATAGATTTTGCTGCCGCTCCCAAAGACTTCTGGAGAGACGGAGGA
>DAONAB010000260.1:0-4750 GCA_035400805.1 Nitrospira sp.
AACGGGGTGATGCGCACCTGATTTACGGCGACCCGCGCCTTGTCGCCGAAGCCCAGGACACTAAGCGCGCCGGACTCTCCCCGCTTGATCGCCGACCGCAGGGCATGGCGAATGATCCAGCGACGTTCTTCCGTCGCGTTCTTCAGCCATCTCGTGGCCGTTTCCACCAGCACATCGGGATGGTCTTTCCCGATGTCATTCAGATTGTTGGCCACGCTGCGACGCACATAAAGCGACGGGTCGTCTTTCAAGCGTTCCAGCAGGGCCAGCACCGGCCGCGGATCCGTCTGGAAGGCGCGCAGCCTCGGCGCCCAGGGCAAGCGTGGCCTGGTGCCTTCTGAGACCAGGCGTCGCACGTCTTCACTGGGATCGGTTGCCCATTCAGCCAGGCGGGCCAACGTGGCTGCCTGGTGCCGCTCGAGATAGCGGCGAATGCTGAACTCCGCCGTGAACCGTTGCGTCAGCACGTATTGCGCATGCATGGACGCCTCGAAATGGTCGAGTCCGTATTCGGCGACAAAAAACACATGTGGCAAAAACAGAAAGGCGCCCATGCCCGTGGCAGCCGGCCGCCCGGATGGCTGCTCGATCGAGGCCAGCAAGATCTGAATGGCCTTGCCATACTCATCCGGCAGAAATCGTCGCAACGTATGCGCGATCTTCCTGGCGCACGGCATCAATTCTAGCTCGTCATATCCGTCCAGCGCCGACCGGATGAACGCCTGCTCATTGAAACGAGGGAACACGGCGGCAATCATGCGCGCGATGGTGCGTGGCACATCGGCACCGAAACTGTTCTTGAGCGGTTCCGCCATGGCTGTTCATCCGCCGGCAAAGACGGGCCGGAATCCGGCCTTCGTCAAAATGCGGGCGACGTCGTCGCGCCGGTCTCCCTGAATCTCGATGCGCCCGTCCTTCACCGTCCCCCCGACGCCGCACGCCTTCTGCATCTCCTTCGCCAGTTGTTCTTTCTCCGCCTGGCCGATGCCGACGAATCCGGTGATCACCGTGACCGTCTTGCCGCCTCGATGCGCCGTCTGCCGGATGATATCCACCCGGCCG
The DNA here is from genome assembly GCA_035400805.1 of Nitrospira sp. Lineage (GTDB taxonomy): Bacteria > Nitrospirota > Nitrospiria > Nitrospirales > Nitrospiraceae > Nitrospira_A. The sequence goes on from DAONAB010000260.1 coordinate 1,063, forward strand.
CGGTTCTTCGCCGGCGCCGGCTGTGGCGCACCGGGCTGATGAACCGGCTCCCGTGGCGGAACCGGAGGCAGGACCATATCCTTCAACCCGGCAAACGGACTTTTCCAGGCAATAGGCTCTCCATCGGCAGGAATGCGCGTCTTCTGTTTCATGCCCTCTCTCCCACTACGGAAATTCTCGATCCATTCGTGTCCGGCTCATCTGTGACGTTTCACTTTTTACCGTTCACGTCCCTGGGCTTTCCACATGACTACTTCCATCTGTGCGGCGTTCGTTCCGTCTCCGATCAACACCTGCCCATCTTGAATGGTGCAATGCAGATCCATATTCCGCTGTGCCAGACCCGCCAACGCACGACTTCCCTCGAACGGAAGATTCATGACGGCGAGATTGTTCAACCGGTCGAGCGCCGCCCCGTTCTGCTTCCACCATTGATCCGCTGCACGCCCCCCGTAGGTATAGACACAGACCTGCCTGGCCCGGCCACAGGCCTGCCGAAGGGCCTTCTCGTCCGGCAGTCCGACTTCGATCCATACCTCGATCAGACCCGTGGCATCCTTCTGCCACAACGCCGGCTCATCCTCCGTGCTCAATCCACGGCCGAACGACAAGGCCTCATGCCCATGCCGCGCGAACGCGAGCAGGCGAACCATCATGCGCTCGTCCGTTTCCGATGGATGCCGCGCCAGGGTGAGGCTGTGGTCTTCGTAATAGTGACGATCCACGTCGGCAATATGGAGGACGGCTTTACAAATCGTCGCGTTCGGGGCCATGCGGTTCCTTGGGAAAAGCGGGCGGAGTCCGGTGATTCAGCGGCTCGTTACTTTCTTGCGATCTTCTCGTCCGCAAATGTCCGTTCAATCATGAAGCGCAGATCGCTGGCGACTGTGGCGGCGTCGATACCGGGACTGATCTCGATCCAGTAGTGGAGGACAAACACGAGCGCTTGCTCGCTGAAATCTTCAAACAACACATAGGGCTCCGGCTCTTTGAGAATTTGCCCGTGTTGGCCGGCCAGTTCACCCAGTTTCTCCTTGACCTGCCGCGCATCCGACCCGGTCGCCACCGCAATGCGCAGCGAATACCGTTTCCGAAAGCTGGAGTAGGTCCAGTTCGTCAAATTCTTCTCGAGCAGATTGCTGTTGGGAATCAAGGTTTCCACGCCGTTGATATCCCGGATCGTCGACGAGCGCAGGCCGATGGAGGTCACCATCCCTCTGATGCCATCCACCTCAATCACATCGCCGACGCGCAGAGGCCGTTCCAGGAGCAGCAGCAGCCCGCTGATGACGTTCTTCAGCAAGTTTTGGGTGCCGAAGCCCACCCCGATGGCCAAGGCGCCGCCGAGAAAGGCGAAGGCGGTGATCGGAATTTTCACCGACATCAGGGTCACGATCACGAGGAGGAGAAAAAAACAGGCCAAGGCCCATTGTCGGATAATATTGGCGACGTTTGGATCGAGCTGCAGCCGGGCAATGGCCTGTCGTTCGGCAAATCGCGCCATAATTCCCGCCACCCAATACCCGACGATCAAAATCACCAGCGCGGTGACGACCTTCCCCAGCGTAACGCTCCGTCGGCCGGTGATACTTTTGCCATCCACTTCAATGGTGTCTTCGGCGGCAAACAATTCCACATGCCAGGCATTCCCCAGCATCACCAGCGAGGCTCGTCCCCACTCCTTCATGCGCGCGAGCACCGACCGGGCCTGCTCGCGGTGGCGAAATTCCGCCTGCTTGTTATCGATCAAGCCCAGCAAGGAATCCGTCCGTTGGAGCGCGCGCCGGTACAGATCTTCACGGTGGCGAGACAGGCGCAGTTTGTCTGTGAGAAATTTCGCCCGGGCCGGCGATGGAGCCTCCGCGAGCCGATCCTCCACATCGCTGATATGACTGCCCACCATGCCCAGTTGCTGGAGTCCATACTCCTTCCAGCCTCGAATCTGCTTGGCAGTCGAGGCGATTTTCGCATGCGCCTCCCGTTCTTCGACGACGGAGAGCGTTTCGCGGGCGGTGGCGAACCGAATGTCCCAGATATGCCGCTCCTGCTCTAAGCCTGTCAGCATCTCGCGGAGCAACTCCACATGCAAATTGGCATTGTCGAATTGCAGGCGCTTCAGTTCGACCGACTCGGTCAGCTGCGTCAGGCGTTCCGCCTTTTCCCGGACAGTGGCCCTCTTGGAGGAAGCGTCTTTTGCATCAGCCGCCGCGAGTGCGGCTTCTCCGGCCGCGACCGCCTGCCGTTGCGTCGACTGCTCGACGACGGCCCGCTCGATTTCATCCGTCAACGACTGATGCTCGGCGTTCAACCGCTTTTTGATTTTGTCGTAGTCCTGTTGCGTGAAGGCAGGATCCTGTTCAGCCACGCTGAGCTGGCGCGTGAGCAGCGCCATCCGGTGACGCGCTTCCGCCACCTCCTCCTGGATCTGCATCTTCTCCGCTTCCAACATGCCCACTCGCGCGCCCTCCACTCGCTCACGCACACGGGCGAGATCGCGGTCTGCGGTGAGGGTGTCCCGTTTGGCGGGATCCTGGACCTCTTCGAGACGCTCCGACAATTGCCGGGCTTTTTCCTGCGAAGCCTTGAGACTGCGCTGCGTGCCCTCCGTCAGGCCTTCGGTCATGTTGAGTCTGGTTTGGGCGCCTTGTGACGTGAGGGTCATGGATCGAACGGCATCACGCAGCTCATCAATTTTCAGCACTGAATAGGGTGCCGGCGTGGGAAATCCATCCCATTCCTTTTCCTGGCGTTCGGCTTCCCGTACCCGCTGCCGCATCTGCTCAAGATTGCGCAACGCATCGAGATGTTGCTCATAGATTTGCACCAACTGCTGCAGCAACGAGCGCCGCTCCGCCGTGCGCCCGTCCACCTGGCCTCCTGCCGCCCCTTTGCGCTGGGCTTGTGGCCGGGTGATCTCGCCCAGTTCCTTTTCTGCCGCCGCACGTTTGTGTTGGAGATCCACGCTCGCCGTGTCTGGTGCCGGCGCACCGGCCGCCGGCTGGTCCAGCTTCACCCCGACTGTTTCCAAGGTGGATCGAACCGCTTTATCGGTCGATGACGATGGAGCCTGAGCCGAGGCGGCAGACAGCTGCGCCAGGCAGAACAGCAACCAGAAGGTAAGCATAAGAGGCATGTGCACGAGCGTGAACCTCCGCGATCATGAGCGAGTCTCTTCATATCTACAGAGGTGGGAGGGATTGATCAAGTCGCAGGAAGTGAACCGAGACGAAACGCGAGTAACTTAGCACGGCGCTATGGGACAGGTCGTGAGGTGGTTCGGTCTCCGTAGCATCGACGAAGCACGAGTTCTACACGAAAGGCTGTGCCTCACTCCAGCTCCGCAATATACATGCCCTCCACCCGCTCGCGCGCCCATTGCGTCTTGCGGAGAAACGTGAGGCTGGATTTGACGCTCGGATTATTCAGGAAGCAACGCACCGGCAGGCGGCGGCCAAGTTCATCCCACCCATGCCGCTCGACGAGGGTAGTGACGATCTTCTCCAAGGTGATGCCGTGTAACGGATCGCGAGGGTGAGAATTTGTCATGATGGCATAGTGTATCGCATGGAGGATGACAGAAGCGCGAATCGAATAGCGAACGGTTTCGTTACAAACACCAGACCACGAACGATGTGCAAGTTGAGAGAGTTCTCCACTGCTACCCTCTTGGCCTGTTGCACATCCCCCC
>DAONAB010000261.1:0-4737 GCA_035400805.1 Nitrospira sp.
GGGCTGGGCTATACTGACACGATGGTGCACATTCTTCAGGCCTTGCTGGTTGGAATGGCGGTCATGGCCGCCGGCTGCGCGACGTCAGTCATTCCGGAAACGCTAGAACCGCAGATTGATAACGCTGTCACCTTTAATCAGATTGTCGAGTCACCCGACTCCTATCGCGGAAAAGTGGTCGTCCTCGGTGGAGAGATTCTGAAGGCGAAGGCGTTGAAGGGCGGAACGCAGCTGGAAGTCTTGCAGCTGCCCTTGGATAGCGACCAGGAACCAGTGACCGACCGGATGGAATCCAGAGGCCGGTTCCTTGCCGTGCAGAAAGAGTTTCTCGATCCGGCGACCATCGCCGAAGGCACCAGGGTGACGGTTGTCGGAGAGGTCACCGGGAGTATGGTCGACAAGATGGATGAAGCTGACTATCGTTTTCCCACACTTGACGTCAAACATCTCCATCGATGGGATGCAAAACGCGCGGAGGAGCGTTCGCCACAGGGTCCGTGGTGGAACGTGTTTGGCGGTGTCGGATTCGGCGGTGGCGGCAGCCGTAGCGGCGGCGGTATCAGTATCGGGTTCTAATCACCCTGGCGACCCGCTCTTCTGAAAATTCCCATATCGGGCAGCAGGTGAGGATCTCTCGCAGAGATGCGATGGTCTCAGCGGTTCTCCGCTGGAGCGTTCTGTGTCGTGCACTTCGCTAGGATCGTCCGCCGGCAAAGGTATCGCACGCATGAGGATCGCCTGACTGTAGCCCTCGCCGCAGCCAGCTTACCCGTTGCTCAGATGACCCGTGAGTCCAGCTCTCCGGTTGTACGTGACCCTGCCCCATTTGTTGAAGACGATCGTCGCCGATCGCCGCCGCGGCATGCAGTCCATCCTCGAAATCGCCAGGCTCGATGAGCTGCCGGTTGCGTTTGGCATGGTATCCCCACACGCCTGCAAAGCAATCGGCCTGTAATTCCATACGAACAGAAAGCGCATTGCGTTCTGCGGGAGAACTCCGTTGTTGGAGTCGGGTTATCTGGTCGGCGATGCCCAGCAGGCTCTGAACATGGTGCCCAATCTCGTGCGCAATCACATAGGCCTGGGCAAAGTCTCCGGGCGCGCCAAGTCGCCGGGCGAGGTCCTGAAAAAACGAGAGGTCCAGATACACCTTGTGATCGCCGGGACAATAGAAGGGACCCACGGCAGACGAGGCGGTTCCACAGGCGGACCGCACCGCGCCCGTAAAGAGTACCAACTGTGGGTCTACATAGGCGCTGCCCATTTGCGGCAGCAGTGTGCGCCAGGTGTCTTCCGTATCGGCCAGGACGACGGCGGCGAACTTCCCCAGACTGTCACCTGGCGAGCCGGTCGGTCCAGGGCGGTCTGGCTCAGCCGGGCCAGTGATCTCCTGCACGCCGTTGAGGAGATTGAGGAGGGTGAGGGGATTGGTCCCCGTCAGAAAGCTGACGGCGAGGACGAGGACGAGCCCGCCCAGCCCGATGCCCGCACCGGAACGGGCGGCACCCATGCCGCGACGATCTTCGATATTCTGACTCTCCCGCTGGCCTTGCCATCGCATGGTTGAATTCCTTTGGTTTCGGCGGATGACTTTCTCAATCAGGAAGATGAGTCAGTCGATGGAAACACATTTCGCCTGACTGAGCAAGCCACACTCATCAGTAAACTGACCATTTCGGCTCGATGTCTAAGAGTGACGCAGCAACGCGAACATTTCGGAACAGTCGGTGTTTTAGCCATCTTCTCTCTAGACATGCTTGTCAGCGCTTCGCTAGACTTGAAGCATGTTGCCGCATCGTGCCATCGATCATCGCCATTCTGTGAGGCTGGTTCAGCTGACCTCATTCGCGCTGATCGCACTCGTCAGCCTCTCTGCATGCCGGCCGGCTCCGGTGGCGACTCTCCCGCCAACGTTGAAGCCCAGCCTGGCTTGGCCGGAATGTCCGAAGATCGGCGGCATGTACGAGCTGCAAGGAGAAGCGCTGCCGGGGTCGATGAATTTTTATCGAAACCGCGATAATAAGCTCACGTTGAATGCCATGTTGGGAGTGGCCGCGCCCGCCGATCTTACGCAGGAGTCTGTCCGCGTGGAGTTGGTCCATGATGATACGCTGGAGCTGGTCAATCGCTATGATGGCGCCATCACCGCGCATCAGTTAGATTTGCAGCCGGAAGATCGAGTCGTGTGTGAGCACAATCGGATCCGAATTCATCGAACTCGCGCGGAGGGCGGTGTGGCCGAAGAACCGCTTCGGAATATTTCTGAGTTCGCCCAGGAACTGACCGTGGAAGGCGACGGGAGCCTCCTCGTCAAAACCCGTATCCTCAACCAAAGCAAGTCTGCATTTTGGAGCACTCCGGTTCCTCCCGAAGAGTATGCGGCGCGCTTCAGGCGCCTCGACTAATCGCAAGATCTTCAGGTTCCCTTCTGACCGTGTAGTCCCCGTGCCTATGGCTATTTTCTGCCGCGTCAATCGTTCCGTGCCTGACAGAACGGTAGCGACCGCTGCATTACGGGGCCGCGCATGCCGGTGACGGCCCGCCGTCTTCCATGTACCCTGGCCTTTCACAAACCCTACGACGTGCTGCCGTGTTTTACCGATCCGGATGGGCGCCACACGCTCAGCCGGTACATCGATGTTCCAGGCGTCTATCCAGCCGGCCGCTTGGATCGTGACAGCGAAGGGCTCCTCCTGCTGACGTCGGATGGGACGCTGGCGCATCACATCACCGACCCACGACACCTTCTGGCGAAAGTGTATCTTGTGCAGGTTGAGCGTATCCCAGATGCGGCGGCCCTGGGGCGTCTTGAGACCGGTGTCATGCTCGGCGGGAGGCGCACACGGCCGGCACAGGCCCGTCTTCTGAGCGAACCGCCGCACTTGCCTGACCGGCCAGTTCCGATTCGCTTTCGAAAACACGTTCCCACGGCGTGGTTGGAGCTCACCTTACGTGAAGGCATGAACCGCCAGGTGCGTCGGATGACAGCGGCGGTCGGTCATCCAACCTTGCGGCTGGTGCGGATTGCCATTGGTTCGATCACCTTGGGCGATCTTTCGCCGGGGCAGTGGCGGGAACTGAGTAAGCAGGAAGTGGCCGATATGTTTCGTTCGGCTTAGAATGCGCATGCGTCATGAAAACAGGAGCCGGAGAAATTTGCCGCCCGATTGTGTGGCTGGCATGGTACTGAAGCGAGCCGTCACGTCGGCATGACCTTGTCCGCATGAGACTGAAACGAAGCCATCTGGACGAGGGCGAAGGCAGGCCTCCTGCGGCCTCGGAATACTCTGACAAGGGTGAGTGAAGATACGCAGCTCAGATGTTTTTTCAGCGCATCTTGAGCTGGATATAGAGCGTCCAGCTGAGGTATATCAGGCGAGGCGAATGAGGCGGCCGAGCTGTTGAACGGTTTTTCTGACGAGGGGGATTGATTATGTGGGGACGCGCGATCGTGACGAGCAGATGGAGCGTGCTTCTGCTGCTGGGCATCGGCCTCTCACCCGGGGCACCGGTCTTCGGGGCCAATCAGGACGCGGTTCCCGTTGTCGACTTGCGGCACATCAAAAAGTTTGTCGCTGTGGAGGTACAAACCCAAGGAACGGCCGAAAAACTCGGCATCAGTGCGGCTGAATTGACCGATGTGACTCGCGTGACGCTGCTGAACAAGGTGCCGGGGATTGTCCTTGAAGCGTCGAGCGGTCCGTCTCTCGACGCGCCTGAACGCCTCAACCAGCTGGGGTTTTTTACCTGTGAAGTCTGGACCGTCGGTGAGCAATATATCGCCGCCTATCATGTGGACTGCAATGCAGGTTCATACACGCCACAAAAGACGCCCGGGAGCCTGTGGAACCAGGCGATTCTCGGCTATGGACCGAAGGACGAAGTGTCGGATGCCGTGCGAAAAGGCGTGCGGGCGATGGTTGAATTATTTGCCTCTACCTTTGCCGGTGTGCGCGCCGATGGGGGCGCTCGGTAGCGGGCTGCGAGTCTTCTGCCGTTCGCTACCGACCGGTATCGGACCCACTCTCCAAATCGGTGCCTGCCTCGCCGTCCTTTCCTGCGTCTCTGGATGCAGCGCCTCCCTGCAGTGAACTGCGACTGTGAATGCCCAATGTATGTTGGGTTCGAGTCCTGATCGGCCACTCCGCCTAGGTATTTCAGTCTTGGACGCATCGAGGCGCTCCTTCCTTTTTCTGTCGACGCTCGTGTATCTGCTCGTGCCTTTCCCCATGTAAATCCTGATACGTAGATCCCTTGCGGCCCGCTTTCCGTTGCGTGCTCATCGGGGATGGTGTGCAGGGGCGACTTCCCGGAAGATTGCGAACAAATCGTGCCGCCAAGCCGGCTTTTGTGTCAGGGTGGATGCAAGCGCTCACCGGCATGGAGCGGATGGAGAGGGGTAAGATTTTTAGCTGCTGGAAGTTCAGCGGGAATCACTGAATCATTCGCGATTGTTCAATAATTGTAAGGGCTGTCGCGGAGTAGGTAAGTAGTGTATCCTACTAATCAGCCTGGATTGAAGTGTCGCGCGATCGGATGAATTTCCTTCATTGGACGATTCCGCGAAGTCTATGGAGGCTCGGTGACTCGAATATAGGATGGATGTTGAGGTGGTCCAGGCGAGAGTGCAGGCCAGGGGACCCGTTAGTGGGACGGTATTCTGACGAGAGCGATTTTGAGCAGGAAGAAGCGAGGCCGTGAAGGGGTATTGGCCAAAAAGGCAGCAGTCGGCATGTG
>DAONAB010000262.1:0-2607 GCA_035400805.1 Nitrospira sp.
CGGTCACGACCATCTGGCTGCTGCGTAGCTGGTCCAACACCGATTCCATTTTATGGGTGAACTGCGACACGGCCGTGAAGCCGAACATGCCGCTGTTTCCCTTGATGGAATGGGCCCCTCGAAAAATCCGATTTAAGAGGTCGATGTCCCCCGGCCGTTGCTCAAGCTGGAGCAAACCTTCTTCAATCGTCGTCAGATGTTCTTGCGATTCTTCGAAGAAGGCGTCTTTGAACTGTGAAAGGTCAGTGCTCATGGTCTCTCCGCGTCCTTCGTCGCACGTCAGAAGGTCTCGTCGCGTCGTCCCCTGCCTGTGCGAGACACGACTGACTCGTGAGAATCACAATCGGTCAGCCGGGTAGCACCTTCTTGATGACGGCCATCATCTGTTCCGGGTTGAATGGCTTGACGATCCAACCGGTTGCCCCGGCGGCCTGTCCGGCTTTCTTCTTGTCGTCGGATGCCTCAGTCGTCAGCATCAAAATCGGCGTGAACTTCAGCGCCGGCATTTTCCGGATTTCCTTGATCAGCGTGATGCCATCCATCTCCGGCATATTCAGATCGGTGACGACCAGGTCCGGCTTGGCCCCGCCGTTCACTTTGCCGACAGCCTCTTTTCCGTTGCCGGCTTCCACCACCTGATAGCCGGCGTTGGTCAGGGTAAACGCCACCATCTGCCGCATGGTGGGAGAATCGTCGACAACCAATACTGTTTTCGCCATGGCGCGCTCCTTAGTCCTTTCGAGAACCGGTGTTACTCAAAACAACGTGACATTCGCATCCTCAGACGGGGCAGAAACCTGCGCTCCTCCCGACACGCGACCATTCGTCGATTGATTAAATATGGCCCGCTCTTCTTCCATGGTGTAGCTACGGTCGAGGTTCGCCAGAAAGTTCATCTTGACTGCGATCTCGTCGGCTGGCTGCCTTTGAATCAGGGCGTCCATCACGTCGCGCACCTCGGTCAAGGGCTCGATCACATGTTCAAGCTTCTGTCGGGTAATGTCCTGAAATTGAAGCGACATAATGATCTGGCCCACGTCTTTGGCCAGTTCATCGGAGTTCGACTTTGAATTCATGACGGCCGAATTTAAGGTCGAATTGCGTTCGGCGAGGCCACGGGTCATCTGGTCCAGTCGATGCTTGATGGATAGCGTTTTGCTCAGGTCGACAGAGGCGAGACTTTCAACGGTCTGCATGGCCTGGCTGGTGCTCCGTTGCACATCCTTGACCATGGTATTAATGCTGCTGGCGGCTTGACCGGAACGGTTGGCCAATTTCGTCACTTCGTCGGCCACGACGGCAAAGCCGCGACCATGTTCACCGGCTCTGGCCGCTTCAATGGCCGCATTGAGGGCGAGTAACCGGGTTTGGTCCGCGATAAATTCGATTTCGCCGATCATTCCGGTGATCGCCTTGGTGCTACGTTCGACCTCGTCCATAATGGTGGCGATCTGAAGCGCCATTTCAGACGACTTCATGACGTCGCTGACGAATCCTTCGAGCATGTTGTCCGTAGTTTTCAACACCGTATCCAGATTGTTTTCACCGTCACCGAACAGATGCAGTGATTCATTGGCCTGCAAGGCCGCTCGCGACGCAATCGTGCTGAACCGCTGGCCAAGGTCGGTTGCAGCCTGTTCGGTCTGAGTGATGATGCTCTTCATTTGGGCGTTGAGCACGGCGACCAACGGAATCAGCGAATGCCCAAGCTGTTCCCAGGTTGCCGTTCGATCTGCATGTTCTTTCAACTGGGCTTCTTGTCTGGCTTCAAGTCCCCGTTTGACGGATGCGAGTCGGCGTTGAGACCAGAACCAGGAGAACGACGCACCCAACAGGAACGCGCCGATTGCAAATAACCAGTGTGAAGTCATTGGCGGATCTTCCCCTACGTCATCGCGAGGTGAAACACGTGTTATGCGCCGAGCTCGGTCATTCGCGTTCGTATGGGATCAGTCACTCCCGTCAACACACAATGCTCCGACCGGCGCAAGGCGATGAGCAACTGAATGGCGGCCGCATCCACCTTGTCGATTTCAGACAAGTCAATTTCGACCTGCGGATGGGCAGAAGTCGCCTGTTTCACGTCTTCGCACAATGCACCCACCTCAAAAATCGTCACATCACCAACCGGTTTGAGCGTCATACACCCGTTCCTTTCGTGCGGCGGTCGTACCCTCACGTGATGCTGTATCGGTGTGTCCCTTGAAAACCTTTACCCGTAGGGAGTTGTCTTTAGCACTGGTCTCGACTGAGGCCTTTGGGGCATGGTCATAGAGCCGGAGGGCCCGGATTGGGTAGCAAGGAATCGAGCGACTCCTCCGTCAGGTTCTTCTCGAGAACAATGATTTCTACCCGTCTATTCTTGGTTCGGCCTTCGGGGGTGTCGTTGGTGGCGATGGGTTTGGAGTCGGCAAAACCCGTGGCGGACAGATGCGTGATCGGGATTTCGTTCAGTTCGGAGAAGATTCTCACCACCATGACGGCGCGCACGGCTGACAGTTCCCAGTTGGACGGAAACTGAGCCGTCCGGATCGGCACATTGTCCGTATGGCCCAGCACCCGGACATGGCGATCCATCTCAATCAGGATCTGGGCCAGGGCTTTCAG
>DAONAB010000262.1:2707-4712 GCA_035400805.1 Nitrospira sp.
CCCTCGTTCACAGACGACACGGAATACATCACCACGAAGAAGGCGAACAGCAGCGTGATGAAGTCCGCGTAGGACACCAGCCAGCGTTCGTGATTTTCATGTTCTTCGTGTTTTTTCTTGGCCATGGCGTCAACCCTTGCGGGTTAGGCAGCACGCATGCAGGTGCATGGTACGGAGCTATGACTCGCGGCGACGATGGAGTGACACATCACTTTTTATCGTCCTTGGTCCGCTCGTGCGGAGGAAGGAAACTTTCGAGTTTTTCTTGCAGGAGTCGCGGGTTTTCGCCCTGAGCCAGACCGACAAGCCCCATGATCACCATGTTACGCAGCCCGGCTTCTTCCTTTAGTTTAAATTTCATTTTATTGGCGATGGGGAGAAAAAATAGATTGGCGAGACCGACGCCGTACACCGTCGCCACGAAGGCCACCGCGATACCACCACCGAGCTTCGAGGGATCGGCTAGATTTTCCATCACGTGAATCAAGCCGAGCACGGCGCCGAGAATACCGACGGTCGGGGCATATCCACCCGCAGCCTCCCACACCTTCGCCGCATGGACGCCTTCTTCTTCATGATGCTCGACTTCGATTTCCAGGATTTCCTGAAGCAGTTTTGGATCGGTGCCGTCGACGATCAGCTGAATTCCTTTTTTGAAGAAGGGGTCGTGGAGATCCTTGATCTTGCCTTCGAGCGCAAGCAAACCCTGTTTACGCGCGACGTTGGCGAGATCGAGAATTTGCGTGATCGTGCCCTTCACATCGTGCGGAGGGTTGGTAATCACGAGGGTGACGCCGGTCGCCGCCTTGATGACCACGGATAGAGGATTCTGCACACAACAGGCACCGAACGTTCCTCCGGCGACGATGATGAACGCCGTCAATTGGAGGATGGACCCGAGATGGCCTCCCTCGAGGGCTTGTCCCCCGATGATCGAGCCGAGGGCTACGACGATGCCTAATATTGTGGCGATATCCACGGTTCAGTTACCTCTCGGCCGCATGGCACTGTGGCGTCCACCATCTACCTAGAATGGTGGGCTTGCGCCTATGGGAAGCGCTTTGATAGCGTGCATTCGCGTCACACACGTTTTTCATGGAGGTGTTCTTGTGGGCCCTGCCGATAGCTTGATCCTCGATGCCAAACAGGCCATCCTCGATGAGCAACACCGCAAGTTTCAGGTCTTGCAGAAGGAAGGCCGTTGGACCGAAGCCATGCAACAGTTTCATGTCACCCTAAACTGCGCGTCGGATGTCCTGGCAGAATCGATCCAGTTGCTGGAACAGGTCCTCGACGCACGGAATCGCCGAGGACCCTCCCTGCCTGACTCGCCCGATTCTCACCAGTCGTGATAGGTGTCACTCCCCTCGCAGAGGCAGGCCGTCACAGCCCTCTCCCCTTGCTCAGGCAGCTTCCCTGGCCAACAAGAGCCGGCTCAGATCCACCAGGATTAGAAGCCGGTCGTTGATCCGGCCTACTCCCTGCGTGAACTCCGCCCCGGCCATGGTGCCGACCGAGGGCGGTGGTTCAATCGCGCTTTTCGGCACCCGCAGGACCTCTTCCACCGAATCCACAATCAACCCCACCAATCGCGCCTGTACCGACACGACGACGATGCGAGTCTGGGTCGTCTGTTGTGCGCCGGTGAGGCCGAAGAGTTTGCGAAGATCCAGCACGGGAATGATGCGGCCCCGCAAATTGATCACCCCTTCCACGTAGGGCGGGGTTTTGGGCACTCGCGTCACTTCCACGATCCGGTTGATCTCCTGCACGCTCAAGACATCCACCGCGAACTCTTCACTGCCGATCAGGCAGATCACGAACTGCAGCAGATCGTCAGCGGACTTCTCGGCCAGACGGTCCGCAGGGTTATCTGCGGCCGCCTGGATGTGAGATTGCACCTGTTGTTCAGTCGCATTCATGCTGGGCTCCTTCTCGTGGTTGGCTGCTTACAGCTTGAATCCACCCACGATCCCCTGCAATTCGACCGCCAACTGGCTCAGAT
>DAONAB010000263.1:0-4704 GCA_035400805.1 Nitrospira sp.
TTCGGGGCAGGGGATTTGGCAGAGCCGGCTGTGGTGTTCCGACTCTCTCCCTTTTTCACCGACTTCTTCTCAGGCGTCTTTTTCTCCGTCGCAGGAGCCTGGCCTGCGGGTGTCTGAGCGTCCGCGGCTCCCGCGGGAGCCATTCCTCCTAATAACATCAGTCCCGTGACCATCGACCACAGGATACCTTGTGTCGTACGCTGCCCTTGCATGACCGGCCTCCATGCCTAGCGTGAAAGATGATGTTCGACTCGCACTGACTCCGCTTAGTCTTCAATCGTGGAAATATCGCCCACGTCTTGTCCCAACTCCTTCGCTTTGAGGACGCGTCGCATGATTTTGCCCGAGCGCGTTTTCGGTAAAGAGGGCACGATATCGATCTCCTGCGGTACGGCGATTTTCCCCAGTTCCTTCAGCACATGGTCCTTGAGCGACTGCACCAGCTCTTTCGAATCCTGGTAGCCCTGTTTCAGAATGACAAAGGCTTTGATCGCTTCTCCGGCGGTACGGTGCGGCTTGCCGATGACGGCGGCTTCGGCCACGGCCTCATGACTCACCAATGCGCTTTCGACTTCCGCTGTGCCGATGCGGTTGCCCGCCACTTTGATCACGTCGTCGGCGCGACCCATGAACCACATGTAGCCGTCCTGGTCTTTCCGGCAGACGTCGCCAGCCGTATAACAATTGGGGATGGTGTTCCAATAGACCTTGTAGCGATCCGGGTCTTTGTAAATGGTGCGCATCATCGCCGGCCAGGGTTTCTTGATCACGGCAAAGCCGCCCGCATTCGCCGGCAGGCTGTTGCCTTCTTTATCCACCACGTCGGCCTCAATGCCGAGAAACGGCCTCGTGGCCGAACCGGGCTTGAGCGGGACGGAGGGGAGGGGGGTGACCAGGATCGCGCCGGTTTCCGTTTGCCACCAGGTGTCCATGATGGGTTTGTCGCTGCCGGTCACGCGATAGAACCATTCCCAAGCCTCGGGGTTGATGGGTTCGCCGACGCTGCCGAGAATGCGCAACGTGGATAAGTCGTACTTCTTCGGCCAGTCTTCGCCGAATTTCATCAGGAGCCGGACGGCTGTGGGCGTCGTGTAGAAAATGGAGACGCCATACCGTTCGATGAGATCCCACCAGCGGCCGGGGTTGGGGTAATCGGGCTTGCCCTCGGCCATGAGGATCGTGGCACCATTCAATAGCGGTCCATACACGATGTAACTGTGTCCTGTGACCCAGCCGGGGTCGGCCACGCAGAAATACACGTCGTCTTCTTTGAGGTCGAACACATACTTCGTGGTGATGTAGGTGCCGACCATGTAGCCGCCATGGACGTGCACGACCCCTTTGGGTTTGCCGGTGGTCCCGGATGTGTAGAGGATGTAGAGCGGCGTTTCGGCATCGAGCGGCTCCGCGGCACAGACGGCGCTTTGCTCTTTCAGCCAATCGGCCCAATCGATTTCTTTCGGCGCGGTGAGGGCGACGCTGAGGGCGTCCCGGCGCACCATGACGACTTTTTCCACAGAGGGACAGGATTGCACGGCGGCGTCCACCACCGGTTTGAGCGGAATCGTCTTTCCGCGGTCGTAGCCGACGTCGGCGGTGATGACCAGGCGCGCTTCAGCATCCTGAATGCGGCTGGCAAGGGCCGGCGCACTAAACCCGGAATACACGACGCTGTGGATGATGCCGAGACGCGCGCAGGCCAGCATGGCCACGACCTGCTCGGGAATTTTCGGGAGATAAATCGTGACGCGATCGCCCTTGTTCAAGCCAAGCGCTTTGAGGGCATTGGCGCACCGATTGACCTGGCGCAGCAGCTCTCCATACGTAAAGATGCGTTCTTCGCCATTCTCGCCCACCCAGATGATGGCCACTTTGTTGCGGCGCCAGCCATTGGCATGGCGATCGAGACAGTTGTAGGCGATATTACAGGTCGCGCCGACGAACCATTTCGCCCACGGGTAGTTCCACTCGAGAACCCGGCTCCATGGCGAGAACCAATCCAGCTCCTTGGCCACGCCGCCCCAGAAGGCTTCAGGGTCGGCAATGGAGGCCTTGTATGCTTGCTCGTAATCCGGGATATGCGCGGCGGATTTTGTCCGGGCGGACGGCTGAATGACCCGTCCTTCTTTCAATAGCGTATCGATCTTCTCGCTCATGAGTGCCATACCTCCACAATGCGCGGGCCTGTCCTGGTGCGCGGTTCAAACTCTGCGGCATTATGCTGATGGGGCAGAGGAACTGCAACCCTTGCGCCGCAGTGCGCGATCGCGCGCACACAGAGAACGGCCGCATGGGACAGGCGCTGACGCCGAGTGCCTTTCTTGACAGTCGGGACGGAGCGAGGGTAGGCTGAGTCCGTTGCCTTTCACTGGATCATCCTGCTGATGCGTTCGCCGAGATCTCTCAGTGTTCCCCGGATGATCACCTGCCTGGCCGCCTTGTGCGTCGCCGGAATCTCCACTGATCACGCGGTTGCCCAGGTCGGGAAACCGGAGGGGCTGTACTATAAATCGTGGGCCGTCGTCGTCGGCATCGAGAACTATCTCGTCGCGCCAAAGGTGCCGGGAGCGCTCGAAAGCTCGCACGCGGTCGCGGAGGCGTTGCGAGGGCTCGGGTTTGATGAGGTCATCGAAATCCAGGACAAGGAGGCGGCCTCCAGACGTCTCCTCCACATTCTCAACGATTATCTGCCGCGTAAGGTCGGGCGACAGGACCGTATCGTGTTCTTTTTTACCGGCCACGCCGGGGCGACGCAGGATGCTCAATCCAAGGATGCGGGCTTTGTGGTGCCGTGGGACGCGCAGCTCAACAATCCCGCCAAAGCCATTACGCTGGATCAGCTCAAAGAGTTCAGTCGGCGATCGGCCTCGAAACACATCCTCATGGTGTTTGATGCCAATCTTCGTGGTTGGGATGTGACCGCGCCGCAACCGCTCTCGCTGGAAGGGCGATTGTCGCCGGAAGATGACACCGAGAAACGGTCGGTCCAGGTGCTCACGGCGGCTGAGAAGGAAGAAGCCGTCGGTCGCGCGTCGGGGCAGAGTGCCTTCGTGACAGCGCTGGTGGCCGGGTTGAAGGGTGCGGCGGATCTGAATAAAAACGGGTGGATCATGGCCACCGAACTCGCGGCGCAGGTGAAGCAGGATGTGGAGCGTGAGACCAAGGGCGCGCAACATCCGCAGCTCATCCAACTCGAGGGAGACGGCGATGTCATCCTCGTCGAAGGGCGGAAGGAGATGTTTTCCGTCGGCAAGGAACCGAGTACGGAAGCGGACCGCTTGAAGGAAGCCCGGGTCCAGTATGAACAGGCATTCGCCTTGTTGCAGCAGCAGAAGTCGGCCGAAGAAGCGTTGGAGCGGCTCAATCGTGCGATTACCTATGATCCGTCCTTCGGCGACGCGTATGTGTTGAAGAGTTATATCCGCCTGGAGGTACTCCCCAACCTCGAAGAATCATTGCTGGCGGCGCAGGCGGCCGTGCAACATGCCCCGCAGAATCCGGATTCCCACTACTCCTTGGCGCTGGCCCTCGAAAAGAAAGGCCAGCACCAGGAAGCTGAGCGGGCGATGCTGCAGGCACTGGCGGTCAATCCTGCCTATACCGATGTCTATTTTTCGTTGGGTGCTCTGTACGCCGACCACTTGAACGAGCCCCAGAAATCGGTCGATGCCTTTCGTCGGTATCTGGAGTTAGGCGGCCAGAGCGAACGCGCCACCCGTGCCGTTCAGGGTGATCGCGCTCCTGGCGAGAAACCCGCTCCCTAGCAGCATCCCTGACCCACCTGCACTATCGTCAGCTTCGATTGACGGGTCTCCGCCGTACATGCCCAGGTTGCGACGTCGTGCGACTCACACAACGGCTACTCCTTGCCGCCGCCCTTTAAGTACCCCAGTCCGATCTTCAACGCACGGCGCGTGATCTCAGGCCACCGCACCTGCGGATATTCCGCCAGCACGGCGGCCGCCTTGGGATCTTGAATATCGAGTTGCACGACCCGAATGATGCCGTCTTCAATCTGAACGTCAGCCATCTGTGTACTCTCCTCCATGTATGCTACGTAAAAATGTTTCCCTTGCGGGTGCGGACGTCAACCGCAGAACCGGTTGCGCGTTGACAGTCTTGGGGGTGCATGTTAGCATAAAAACTCGTTTTTTCGCGCCATTGTGTCGCATCGCCCAGTGAACCACACACGTCGCTCTTCCATTATCTTGCCGCAGACAACCGAGCCATCGGATCTCACAGGTACCACACCAAGGAGGAATCGTATGAGTAGAGTAGAGGGGGCTTTCTCGAAGTTCACCGTGAGCGCGCTGGCGCTTGTACTCCTCATCGGACTGACGGCCTGCGGTGGTCCCCCGAACTGGGTCAAAAAGGGATCCGGCGCGTACAATGAAAAAAGCGATAAATCCTTCTACGGTGTCGGCTCGGTGGTGGGCGTGCGGAACGAACCGTTAGCCTGGGATACGGCGGAAAACCGGAGCCGCGCGGAAATCGCCAAGACGTTTGAAACCTATACCGCCTACCTCATGCGCGATTATGCGGCGTCCACCACGGCCGGTGATTTTTCCCGCAACAGTGAAGAGCAGAACATCGAGCGGGCCGTGAAAACCTTTTCCGCAGTCACGCTGAACGGCGTCAAGCCCATGGACCGGTACAAAGATGAGAAGTCCGGCACCTATTACGTCCTCACCAAGCTGAGTCTCG
>DAONAB010000264.1:0-4689 GCA_035400805.1 Nitrospira sp.
TTTGCAGGCCGAGCAGCTGATAGGCCGCACGGATGAGGCGATTCAACCCCGGCTCCTTCATTCCGATATCGGCCAGGAATTCCTGTTTTTCCTCGTCGGAAAGCACGGCGATTTCAGATTCCAAGGCGGCGCAAATGGCCACGACCGGTGCGCCTTCCTGGGCGGCGTATTCTTCCACTCGTGTCAGCAGCGGATTGTTGGTGAAACCCTTTTCCGACACGTTGGCCACATACATCACCGGCTTCATCGTCAGGAGGCAGAGCGGTTTGAGTAAGGCCCGCTGCGCCGGATCCAGCTTCATCGTCCGCGCCGGTTTCCCCTCGTTCAGGCACGCCGCCACCTGGACGAGTAATTCGCCCAACTTTGCGGCATCCTTATCGCCCGAGCGAACCAGCTTCACATTCCGTTCTTGTGCTTTCTCCACCGTCGTCAAGTCGGCCAACGCCAGCTCGGTCACGATGGTGGCAATATCGGAAATCGGATCGACCTTCCCCGCCACGTGCACGACATTGTCATCCTCAAAGCAGCGCACCACGTTCACGATCCCATCGGTTTCACGAATGTTGGCAAGAAACTGGTTGCCCAAGCCTTCGCCCTTTGAGGCCCCTGCCACCAATCCCGCGATATCCACAAACTCGGTCGTGGCATACTGCATCCGCTGCGGCTTCACGATATCGGCCAGCGCCTGCATCCGCGCATCCGGCACTTCGACAATCCCGATATTCGGTTCGATCGTGCAGAACGGATAGTTCTCCGCCGCGATCCCTGATTTGGTCAGCGCATTAAAGAGGGTGGACTTGCCCACATTCGGCAGTCCGACGATTCCACATTTCACACTCATGACGATCCCTTCCTGGTCATGGCCCTGTTGGTTCGGTCCGCAGCGTGACACGCCGCCCTGACTGAGGGGACGCGTGAACCGCGGACGCGCATTCTACGTGTTCAAGGCTGGTGCGGTCCACTCCCCCTCGACTTGGCTCAGGAGTGGACGAGGCTCACCTCCACGTTCGAATGCGCAATCGGCGCTGACTGAACGAGACCTTTGAGGGAGATCATGAATAGACGACGACCGCAGGATCGGCCGAGGATGGGAGGTGTGAGCATCTAGGCGGGCAGGAGGGGACCACTCACTGAGTGATCTGCCAGGAGTTACCCCTTCCCTTCCGACGCACCGCCCGACGACGGCATCGGCGGGACCACTGCGTCGGGATTGCGAAACAAGGCCCCGGACGCCTGAATAATCCAATGGACCATGTCGGTATCGTTCTGCTGCCCGTGAAATCCAGTGGTCGCCATCAGGCCATAGGCATGCCGGGACAAGGCGTACCGGCTAAATTTGCGCGTCGTGGATTCCCGCTTCCAGGTCGCGCCGATGACACGAAATCCTTCTCCCTGCATGATGTCTATCGACGGGAAACTTCCCTGCTCATCGCCATAGTGCCAATCACACATCACAATGTCCTTCGGCAGCTGATGACGCAGCGCTTTGCCATATCCCGCCGCAATGCCATGGAGATGCCTCGTCTGCGCGCCGGGAAATTCCGCCGGACTCAAGACCATGTCGGCCCACATCCAGGTCTCGACGCCCTTTCTGCTGAGGTAATCGTGCACCCGAACTACATCGCGCAAAAACAGCTCCGCGGGAATCATGACTTCCCCCAATTTCAACCATTTCGACACCTGCCCCACGGTCCACCCGAAGGCTTCGTCATGGCCGATATGGATGGCGCGGGGATGGACGGCCTCGATGAGTTCATCGAGAAACGAAAACACCACGGCATACGTGGCCTCCTTACGCGGATCATAGGACACGGTGTTGAACATCAGGCCCGGATATTGCCGCTGGAAAAACTTCTCCTGGTGCGTGAGCAGCTTGATCTCCGGAATGACCTCCAGGCCGTGCTCGCGCGCATAGGCGACCCAGGACAAGAATTCCGCTTTCGTCCAGGCAGTCTTCACGGGATTCCATGGCGCATGATCGAATTGCACGCCGTCCGTCAACAGCACCTGAATCGCCGTGAACCCGGCCGCCTGCGCCTCATTCACAAACCCCTGCGCGCGCTCCAGTGGCACCGTCCCCGTCAGGACGAGATGCATGATTCGGAGGGTTTCTTTTGCAGATCTCGGCGCGGACTCCGCCGCACTCACTCCCCACGTTCCGGCGCACATCACCACAATGGCACACAACAGCATCCCCGCACGGCGCATGCGTTTCTCCCCATCACACTGGTTCCGTCGGACGACCGACACGACAGCCGGACTTGGCTTCAGAGGCGTCTCGCGTCTCCCAAGGCCGGCATGCCTGCGCTGCCACAGCAACGCAGGACTACGTAGAACAAAAATCAGGCGGGCAAAATACACCGGCACATGCATGCCGTCAAGAAATCAGAGCGAAGAAAAGCCGGAGGTAGTGAAATTTTTCCTGACATGTAGAACAACGTAGGACAACGCAATGGAATTCAACTACAGGATACGGTCGTGTGCGCCACAATCGATGCCGGCATGACCTGCACCGGGAATACAGGCGGTGGCCCGGCTGAGAGCAGCACCAACGCCAAGTTCCTTACAGGAAGGATTGCTGTCTCAGCAGCAACAAGACAGAGTGGAGACATTCCCTTACGTAGCTATTGATCTGACACAACCGGAACAAGCAAATCGCTTGGGATCCGTTCCGGTTCACCATACACTGACCTTACGACCCGACACGTGTGAAGAGAGGAGTACCGATGAATACATCTCGAACCGGCCTCGTCCGATCAACCCTTCTCGCGCTAACCGCCATGATTCTGTCGCCGTTCCTGACCGGAGGTGTGCCGGCGATAGCCTTGGAAGGCAGTGCTCCTACAATCGTGTCCCAGCCGAACAGCCCTGTGGGGCTCTCGATCGATCTGGTCGGCTTTACGATCGAACGCGATCAACTGAAACCGGACGGGCGCCGCTACCTCATGGCCTCACACCCGGGAACAGGCATGAACGTCGCCATCGTCATGGAGCAGGTGGCGGGGCAGGCTTCGACCGGTGGATGCATCACACACCTGCGGCAGCTGAAGCAGGGACCGACGGTCAGCCGTGGGATTGACGTCGCCTTCTCGACCACGCGCGACATACCGACGCTCGAATATACGCTGCCCCGGTTCCAGGGCGTTCGTCTCGATCAGAAAAGCCTGTACGCCTGCATGGCCGAAGCGAATGTCTATGTCAGCATGCACATGTCGAAAGTGCGGTATACCGCTGCCGATGCGGCACTCTTTCAGCAGCTGTTAGCCACCGTGCGCTTAGAGGCGGGACCATCGCCCCGGATCACAGCTCACCAGCCGAGCAGTGGCCCGCCGTTGTTTTCGGTTGAGACTGTACGATACGAGCAGAAGGATGAGGTACAAACCATTGCGCCGTGAGCGATGCACTCCTATCCCTTAACGGGGCGTCGAGAGCGCATCCTGGGCCGTATGACCGCTCTGGGATTTTTCCTGAATGTTGTGATGGATCTCCAGGGCAATGACACGCGCCAGTTGATCCGCTGACAATGCCCCCATCGGCAGACCTTGTGTCTCCCGATAAAAGGGATCATCCGAAGCGGCGAGGCGATGGACGTTGACCAGAACAGCAGCCGGTTGAATCCGCTGCCCCCGCTCCCCCACCATCACCGCCTTTTCTTCAGACAGCACCCGCGTGCGGGTGGCCCAGTCGCGTTGATCGATTTTCACATAGGCGACATTCCAGACCTTCCCATTCAGAAGACTCCGGACGGCCTTCGGCGTATGCTCACGAAAATACGGCTCCCGCACGATTTTCTGCAGCGCCTCACGAATGCGGATGTCATAGAGCTTAATGGTCGAATCCGCGTGCGTCGGCGGGATGGGTGCGGGGCTGCCGACTTCATACCACGGTTGTCCTTCGAGGCTCTTCTGATCGTCGACCGTCAGCAGATAGGTGTCGAAGAGTAGCTGCAGAAGCCGCGCCCCTTCTTCCGCAGGCAGACCCGCAATCTCGTCGTCCGTGAGGATGGGTGCCTTCTGCAGCTGCCGTTCTACGGCCACCGCCTTGGCCTTCGGTGCGGTATCCGCCTTGCTCACCACCCACTGGAACTCTCTGGCCAGCACTGGCAGCAGGCTGTCGGGATGATGCAGGTACCCCTTGTCTTTCAGGGAAGCGGCGCTGATGAGAAGCGTGACACGCCCCGGTTCTTTCGTGCGGGCGACCAAAAACGGAAACGCTTTCCCCTCATCATTGACCACCACCGGTTCGATCACGACCTGCTTGAGCGCCTGTTTCGTGAGGCTTTCATCGAACCGCGGATAGTCGGACCGATGCTGCAGCATGAGGGTGAAGGTGTCCATCACCGTTTGCACAGCCGCATCGAGATCGGCAGCTTCCAGTCCGCTCGTGCCGGCTGCTGTGCCCGTACCCAGGAAGACCTGAAAGGACGCACCGGGAATATCTCGCCCGTTTCCCGTGACGGCAGGCCCATCGATTTCTGCGTGGGATTGATGACCTTGGTGATTTGCCTGCGTGTCAGGGGCGAAGAGGAGCGCGCACAGGAGCGCCCCTACGCCTAGAGTCCAGACAAGGGGCCGGCAGCGGGTGAGAATCTGGGCCGTCCGTGAGTGCCATCGTGCAAGTCGGCTCACCATCTGCGATCGACCTCAGCCCGCATACCCGTTCGGATTGCGCTGTTGCCATCGCCAGGCA
>DAONAB010000265.1:0-4688 GCA_035400805.1 Nitrospira sp.
TTTCATTTCTATCGATCATTACTTCATCATTTCGAGGATTGTTAAGGGGGCAGGCATGACACGACTTCAACGGCAGGCATTCTTCACAAGCTTGTGCCTGTTGAGCCTATGGGCACCAGCCGGAGGGGAAGAGATCGGCCCGGTTCGCCACTCGCAGGCAACTGCACCGGTTGTGGCCCAGGCAGAATCTTCTCGAGAGACCGGCACTCCGTCACAACAACCCGTCGCCGCGCCGCCCGGCGGCACATCCCTGGAAGACCTTCTTTTGCAAAAAGGGTCGATCACCATGGATGAGTGGATTCAGATTCGCGCGGAACAGGAATATAGCGGTGCGGAAAGCGCCCGTCGGATCGACGCGATTGAGGACTGGAAAACCAGGACCGAATTACTCCCGATGCTGAGAGATAAGGTCAACTTCGGACTCAATGCCCTCCAATTCCTGTATAGCCATCAGGATGCGCATGTGCCGGAAGGGAAAAGTCAGGATAACTTCTCCATCCGGCGATCTGAGCTCTTATTTTGGGGACGCATCAGCGATACGCTGCCTCGGTGGCATGCGTTGATGGAGTTCCAGAGCATCAATTTCGGTCGTGAGACCCCGGCCGGCGGCAGCGGAGCGGCCACTGGGCAGCCCATCGCGGCGACCTTCTTTCGTGAGTCCTACATTGACTTTCGCCCGTTCCAATCCTGGGCCCCGTATATGAACTTTATCCGGATGGGTATTTTCCGGATGCCGTTCGGCATCTTCACGGAAACCTCGGGTGGTCTGCGCGACATCATCAGCTCACCGTATCTCACCTCCGTCGGAAGCGGAAACGGCAATCGCACCGGATCCGCCGGCACGATTGATTTCCTGCAGGAACGGGATTTCTTTGTGGACGTGCGCGGAAAATTGTTCAATCGCCTGGAATATGTGGCTGGTATCATGAACAACAACAACTTTCATGCGAATGCGACCGGCGCGAACGCCCCGAAAAGCTTTTACACCCGCGTTCGTCTTTTCGGCACCGATGTGTCGTGGATCAGCTTCACCACCATTCAAGGGGAGTCGAACAACGCCAACACGAACATCAACGGCCGCGGCAAGGGTGCATTCGACCGCTATGGTCTCGACTTTCGCTATACCTCGAAAATCATTCCCGGCTTTATGGTTCAGGGTGAATGGTGGCAGGGACACGATGGCGCCAACCAAACGACGGTCGGTCGTCCGGCCAACGGCGCCTGTCTCGACCAGACCATCTGCGGTGGGTCGGGAGCGCCGGGCGCCATGCGGCGCACCTGGTACGTGCTCGCCAAATACCTGATTTCAGACGGCCCTTTTCAGAACTGGGAACCGACGGTCATGTATGAGCAGTTTGATCCAAGCACCAGCGTGTCGAACGATCTCTATACGCGAACGATCCTGGGCCTGACCTACTACTTTGAAAATTTTCCGCCCAAGGTACAATCCAAGATTCAATTTAACTATGAGTTCAGGCATCATCAGGGCAACGGTCCCGGCGTGGCGTATGACGCGACGTTCGATGCGTTTGCCCAGAACGCGTTCCTCGTCCAGTTTCAAATTCGGTTTATGTAGTCGAACCAGTCGATCGTCGATATGCGAGCCCTCCGGAGTTGCGAGGCAACCCAGGAAGGCGTAAGGAGAATGAGAAATGAGCCGTCTGCCCGGTGCCATGTTCGTCGTGCTGTCTCTCGCTGTCGCTGCCTGTGCGCCGGTTCAACCCTTTCCCGCCGACGTCATGAATGGCGTCGAGAAAGAATTTGACTTCACCGCCTGGCGCAATATCCCCAATGCCAGGCTTGGACAAAAGGTTCAGTTGGGGGGCCGTATCGTGCAGGTGAATGGTGCCAACGGTCACCTCACGATCATTGCCACTCAGTTACCGATTGTGCAACAACCGGCCTATGGTCCCAAAGACACAGGACGCCGATCAGGCGAATTTGCGATTGTGTACCCGGGGTCGTTGGACTCGAAATGGGTGAAAGCCGGCAATCGGCTGATCGTAATCGGCACCACGAAGGAAGCCAAAACCGTCGTCGTCGATGACGTGCAGAGAAGTTTGCCGTCCCTCTCCGCACAGTGCCTCCACATCTGGAATACCGGGGGAAAGGAAATCACCGATTTTCCCTATAATGCCGGGGGAGGATACGAGCCATTGGAAGAAGAGACTCACTGTGCTCCCCAATAAGCGCCAGTTGAGTTTGACATGGCACTGATACCTACCAAGAGATCGGCCTGCCTCCTGTTATTCATGGCTGGACTGTCCGCATGCGCTCATGAAGCGACGCTTGTCCAGAAGTCAGGCCAGGGCGGGCTCGTCTCCTATCCGTATCAATCCGACGCCGACGTGCTGGCCTCCTCCGGCCGTCACGATGCCTTCGCCTTAATTGCCGAACAATGCCCCAAAGGATCTCGGATCGTTCGTGAAGGGGAAATCCCAAAGGTAAGCAAAGCCGCCGATCGCGCCTGGCGCGGGCAAATGGGATTCGACCGGCTGTGGGGAGTCCAATTCGTATGCGAATAACATCGGACAGATGGCTGTCCTACCGTAGACCCGTAGTGCTGGTCATCTCCCTGGGGCTCGTATCCCTGACGCTCTCAGCCTGCCAGTTCCTAGGTCAGGAGCGAGTGCTTTACGAACGACAGGGTGCACAGATCGGCCTCCAGAGCGATCCCTCAATCTCGCGCGCTTCACACCCCACGGTGAACACCCATCCCGTTGACCTGACGACCCAAGAGGTCGCGAACCTGCTCAGCGCCGTCCGCGTGAGCGGATGGAGTGGGACCGTGGTCGGGTGGTTCGACGCTCCGCACGCAATCCCTCTGTTCGATGACACCGATCTTCAACGGATTGCCCAACCGATCGCCGACGCCTTCAAACAAGCCGCTCCAAACCAGCGCGTGTTTTACTCCATCCCCAACCCGCATTCCGCCTACGGCGATACCACAGCCGGAGCACTCTTTATCCGGGGACCCTATTTCCACATCATCGTCACAGATCACAAGGCGTTTTCGCGGGCCGACACGGCAGGCGGCGACGAAAAAGATCTTCGAGATACGAAGGGCATGAGGCTGAGCCTTGCCTCCTCCGTACGAATGAACTCCATCACGAAAGAGGAGGAGCCCGCCTGGGCGCCATTCGAATCTGTTCATCTCTCAATGAATAGGCAGGAAATCCTGGCTCAAGGGAGTCTCTATCCGGGCGCTGGAAGAGCAGCTGCGACTTCTCCACAAACGACCACTCCGACGCAAACCGCACCCATTCCCGCCGCCAAATCAGCGCAGCCCGAGCAGGAACTTCGCCTGCAAATTCGGGAGTTGACCCAATCAAACCAGGATCTGCGTGACCGGTTGACCCAGCAATCGCAGCAGCTTCAGGAGCTTAAAGAAGAACTGACACACTTACGGCGTGACGCGGAGGGGACTCGACCGAAGAAACCGACAGTCCGAAAACCCGCGACACCGTGACGCCGAGTCCGGCGTCACGATATCACATCCACAGACGCCCTCACCGATTGGGCATGGCATCAGGAGCAGAGGAGGCCTGGAGGGCTACCGACAATTTTTCCACCTGATCCAACGGCAGGGGATAAAAGCCGGCATGCACGACCGCTTCCTGTCCTTCCCGGCTCTTCACAAATTTCACGAACTCCTGAATCGCAACCGGAAGAGAAGCGCCTGGTTCCTTATCAAAATAGAGGTATAACAAGCGGCGCAGAGGATAGGTTTTGTCCGCCACCGTGGCGGGTGAGGGGGTAATCAGAGGCATGCCTTCATTTTCGGCCAGGGGAACAATGCGAACGTTGGACGCCTGCAGGCCGATGCCGCTGAATCCGATTCCCAGTTGGTCCCGGCTGAGAGCCAAAATTACCGACGCGGCACCGGGCTCTTCATGCATCGCCGGTTTGAACTCGCCACCTGCCAGCACGTGTTCCTGAAAAAAAGCCCGCGTGCCGGACTTACGGTCACGGCCATACAGCTGGATCGGAGCGGATGCCCAGCCGTTGCCCAGCGCTAAATCGCCCCACGTCGCCACATTTTTCGTATAGCCGCGCTGGCGCCCCATCGAAAAAATTGCATCGGCCTGGTCCAACGTCAAACCAGTCAAGGGATTATCCTTGTGCACGTATAAGGCCACAGCATCCACCGCGATGGGAATCGCAAGGGGCTCATAACCGCGCTGCGCGGAGAATTGATTGATCTCCGAATCCGTCAATTCGCGCGAGCTGCTCACCAGAAGCGCCTGTTTGGCCCGTTCCTCCTTGATCACAATCCGTCCCGGTTGGGGCGCCTCGAGGAACTCAGCGATGGCTTTAGCCGACCCGCCGGCTCTGAGATCAATGGTGACTTTCGGTTGCCGGGCTTGAAAGTCCAAGACCAGCCGGCGCATCAGAGCATGCATGGTGTCGGATCCTTGTACACGAAATCCCCCGGTGACCTGGGATTTTGGAGCATATCGTTCGAAGCTGGGATCAAGCTGTAGCGTGGCAACGGGACCGCTTTGCTCGGCGTGGAGACCGGATGGGGTGGGAGCGGCGAACGCCAGCGCCAAAAATAGCGTCTGAAACACGATGGCCGCTTTCCGTCGATACTGTGGCTGTATTGCGGGCCCGGAACTAGACATGTGATCCCCCCTCAAATGCGGCTACTGTGCCAACACGCGACATTCAGAGGGATACCTTACGGA
>DAONAB010000266.1:0-3010 GCA_035400805.1 Nitrospira sp.
ACTTCACCAACTGCAAGTTCCACAAGAAGCGGAAAGACGGCGAGCTGTTCTGGGTCATCAAGAACGGCAGCCCGGGCACCGGCATGGTCTCGTTGGTCCCTGCGGCAATCACCGAGGAAGAAGCCTGGACGATCATCAATTATGAGCGCAGCTTCTGCAAGGGTGGAGACGAATAGTCTCGAGTATCGGCCGAGAGGCTGAATCGGAGGGGGCGGCGAGGGAATCCTCGCCGCCCCTTTTCTTTTGTGCAACGGTGTCTGATGTCGGCGTGATCTCAGGTGGGGTATAAGCAACCTGCGACAGGCAGGCAGACCCATCGAAGTCAGTGTGGCCTCATGCCGTGAGGGATGAAGGTCCGCCCACCGTTCTGTTACGGTTGGTCCGGAGGAAACATCATCGCGGGTTTTGTGAGCACGGTGTCGAGGTTCTTCTCCGACCCACGCGGTGTCGGCAGGATCTGCGGTTGCTGTTCTTGCTTGAAGGTGCTGCGCGCTACGCCCGGTACTTTGCGATTGAGGTAGGCCGTCAGCTCCGCAATCGTGACTTCGCCATTCCGATTGACGTCGGCTTCGCCACGAAGGCCTCGGAGGAAGTAATACGTAAACAATCCGTGGTGCCAGGTGTCGGATTCCAAGCTCCTGCCGAATCCCGTGGTCGCGATCATGTGCAGGACAGGCCCGGGTGTCGCGATCCATTTCGGCACCGCCGCTTTCGCGCGCCCATCTGCGCCATTCTTGAGCACCGTCCCGTCAAAGACGAAGAGCACTTGTTTGGCTTTCAATCGTCCCAGCGCCGCTTCCAATTCCTTGAGTGGATAGAGCCGAGTGGGTGATCCCATCGAGCCATCGTAGGGAATCAGGAAGGTTTCTCCCGAGGCGTTCACCATCGCCTGCCCCGCAAAATAGACCACCACCAGCGAATCTTTGGTGGTTTTTGCGGGAAGCCAATCGAGCAACGCTTCTTCGATGTCCGGGCGCAGAGCGCTCCAGTCCCGCAGGAGGCGGACGTTGTTTTGAGGGAGGCCGCCTAGGGTTTGAAAGTAGGCTGCGACCGTCTCTGCATCGAGCGAGGCATACTTCCGCGCCGCGATCTCCTGTTCACGATAACTGCTGAGCCCGATGGCAAGGAGATAGTCGCCGGGGCGCTGCGCTCCGGCCGTGGCGGCAGGAATATGATCGACGTCTTCGAGGAGCGCGGCCGTAGGCTGAAAGGAAATCGGCAGAGTTTGCGAGGGAGCAGCTGGTTGTCCCGAACTGTTGAGCAGCGCAACCTGTAACTCCGCCCGCTGAAGCGCCGGGGATTGAGGCATGGTTGCAATGAACTCCAGTGACTTGGATCCGGTCGCCGGGATGGCGCCGGTGGCCAGGGTCGTCGCCGGGAACTGTGCGAGGAGTGTTTGCGGGCCTGTCAGTCTGACGGTGCTGTCCTGAATCGTCTGAGCTCCGGTATTGACGACGTCGACGCGCACGCGAATTCGTTCACCACTTTCGATGAGCAGGTTGCCGTTTTCATCCAACAATGTGGCTTTGAACGAGAGCGGCTGAGCCGGCGCCGACGCCGGTGCCGCCGGGATGGCCGCTGCCTTCGACGCGGCCTCGGCCGGCGTGGCGATTGCGCCAGCGGCCGGCGGTGGTGTCGCAGGAGCAAGGAGCACCCGGGCCTCTTGCATGAATTGTGTGGCCAGCATGGTGGACGTATCCTGCAGCAGCGGATCGACCACGTAGTCGCAGCGTTGCTGAGTCAGTTCGAGTTGCAAGCGTTCTTTTCGTGTGGCTTGGAGCGGCCGCTCGCCAAGTGGCGCGCCGGACGCATCGAAAAATTCGGCCAGGGCATCCAGGCTGAGTTCGGCGGGGGCGCGATCGTAGAGCGCGTCGGTTTGCAGCTTGAAGCGTGGGTCCAGCATGCGCACACGTATCGTCACGTCGGGTTTTCCCCCGGCCGCCTGGCTTCCCGCGACGGCGACAGAGCGAAAGGTTTGATGCGCGGCCTGAATCAACGTGTCTTCGACCGTTGGGCCGATCGAGAACACATGAATGCGGCTGCAGTTATCGATATATTCTGTCTTGGCTTTGGCCAGTGACGGATCGATGTCCAGTTGAACGGTGAGGGGGACCGGTGGGCCGAGATCGGGCAGCGCCTGCCGGGAAAATCGTGATTTGATGGACTCGCAGCCGACGGAAGCCACTAGGGAAAGCAGGGTCATACCAACAAGGACTACACGGTTCGTCTTCAAGCAGGGCCTCCTCGACGGCAGATTTTGGAGGGGAAACCGTACAGGAATGAAGAGGGCATTGCAACCAAGCCCTGGGCCGGCTTGCGACCCTCACCGGCCTCGTTTATCCTACCGCCGCGCGTTGCCCAAGCTGTCAATCCAAGGGACGTTGAATATCGTGGTGGTGTTGGGGTTGTCCAATATGCGAGACGCGGCGGCTGCCTTGGTTGCCGACGGCCGCATCGTCGCCGCGGCGGAGGAAGAACGGTTCGTCCGTCAGAAGCACGTGACGGCGCTGCCGGTTCATGCGATCCGGTATTGCCTGCGGGAAGCCGGTCTGGCCCTGCGCGACGTTGAAGCCATAGTGGTGCCCTGGAAATATTGGCAGGTGGGGCGACGTCTCAAGCTGGCGCTGACGTCTATGCTGCGTTCGACGCAACTGTTCCGTGTGAAGGGGACACGCTCCCTCGAGCGGGCCAGTCAGGAGTGGAAGGAACTCTTCCGGCTTCAGCATGAATTGTCTGGACGGGTTGAACCCTGTGCCCGCCGGCCGGTGTTTCTGGACCATCATCTCTGCCATGCCGCCAGTTCATTTCTCGTCTCGCCGTTTGAACGGGCGGCAATCCTGGTTGTGGACGGGGCGTCAGAGGCGGACACGACTTTGCTGGCCGTCGGCGAAGGCAATCACATCACTGTGCTGGATCGTACTCCGCTGCCGCACTCGCTGGGACAATTCTATGCCGCGATGACTGCGTTCCTGGGGTTTCGCCCGGATCAGGACGAATATATCGTGATGGG
>DAONAB010000266.1:3110-4663 GCA_035400805.1 Nitrospira sp.
GTGGCGAACGGTCGCCTGCGAGCCGAGCTCGGGTTTGAGCATGTGTATGTGCCGCCGGCTGCCGGAGATTCCGGGGCGGCGCTCGGAGCGGCCCTATGGTGGTCGGCAAGGCGCAGGCCGGCGGGGACGAGATCGATTCTTCCCGGCGCCTACCTTGGGCCGCAGTACGATGAAGCGGCCTGCCGCGCCGCGCTGGCGAAGGCGGGATTGGTTGCCGAACGTTTGACCGATGACCGGTTGTATGAACGGGTAGCCTCGGAGCTGGCCCATGGCCGGTTGGTGTTCTGGTATCAGGGGCGAATGGAATGGGGGCCTCGCGCACTGGGGAATCGCAGTTTGCTGGCGGATCCTCGTCGGGAGGACATGCGTGAATTGATCAATAGTAAGGTGAAATGCCGGGAGGCCTTTCGGCCGTTCGCACCTTCCGTCCTCGCCGATCGCGCAGAGGAATTTTTTCACGTGCCGGCCCCTTCTGCTTTCATGCAGTTTACGGTTCGAGTGAAACCGTCAGCGAAAGGGATCCTGCCGGCCGTGACGCATGTCGATGGGACGGCACGTGTGCAAACCGTGACGCGTGAGGCCAATCCCCGCTTCTATGATCTTCTGGCGACCTTTGGCCGATTGACCGGTGTCCCCGTCCTCCTGAATACGTCGTTCAACGTGCAGGAACCGATTGTGTGCACTCCCGAGGAAGCGGTGCGGTGTTTTCAGCGCACCCAGGTGGATTGGTTGGTTCTCGGTAATCTTCTGGTGGGACGGCCTTCCCCCATGCCGCAGCAGCATCATGAAGGCTGAGCCGGTTCGCTACGCCCCGTCTGCTTCTCTGCCTGCTCTCAATCTCCTGTTGGATCTCCTGTTGGGCGCGTTTGTCTTGAATCTGGTACTCCAGCCCTTAGTGGAACCGGATCTCGGGTGGCATCTCCGAGCCGGACTGGATTTGATTGCGCAAGGGTGGCGCTTGCCGGATACCGATCCGTACTCCCACACGATGCCGGATTGGCATTGGGTGGAGCATGCCTGGTTGACCGATGGGGTGTTGGCGCTCATCTACCGAGCGCTCGGGCCATTCGGCGGAGTGGGGCTGATTGGTTTCTTTGGCGGAGTCACTGCGCTGGCCTGGTGGATTGCGGCAGGATTGGCTCCCGTCCATCGCACCTACCGGCTCGCAGCGCTGGTGGCCAGCCTCTGGGTGGCGTTACCATTTCTCGGCGCTCGCACGCAGTTGATCAGTCTCCTCGGCGTGGCGGTTGTGCTCACGATCTGGAGTCGCATCCACCAGGGACAGCGGCAATGGATCTGGGCGCTGCCCACGCTATTTCTTGCCTGGGCCAATCTCCACGGCGGCTTCACGGCAGGTCTCTTCCTGATTACGGTGTTGCTGTCGTTGTCATGCTTCATGAAAGTTTGCGTCGAGTGGAAGCTCTGCCGGGTGCCGCATGATGAACCCGTGCTGAGCTGGAAGGATCTCCGGCTCATGACCATCATGATCGTGGTGTCCCTAGCCCTGACCTGTCTGAATCCCTATGGTTGGCGTCTCTATAGCGAAATTTACG
>DAONAB010000267.1:0-4639 GCA_035400805.1 Nitrospira sp.
CTTTTGGCCCTGGGCCGATCTGATCTGTTTACAACCCATGCAGACTCTTCTATAGTGCAGCCACCAATTCTCCGATGTAGAACCCCGGCCGCTCTCGTGCTGCACACCATCCTCGATCGCTACATCTTCCGCGAACTGCTCTCGCCTTTTTGCATCAGCTTAGGCGCCCTCTGCTTCGTGATGCTCACGAAGGAGTTGCTCCGGCTGGTGGAGCTGCTGGTCACGAAGGGCATCGGGTTTCTGTCCGTCTTGAAAGTGTTCGCCCACTTACTCCCCTCGTTTCTCGTGCTCACGCTCCCCATCGCCGGCATCATCGCGTCGATTACGGCATTCGGCCGGCTGTCGCTCGATAAAGAACTGGTGGCCATGCGCGCGGCCGGCTTCAGCCTGTTGCGCCTCTCCCAATCCGTGTTCATCTTTGCGTCGCTCGTCTGCGGCCTCACGCTCATGATGGCGCAATACGGCCAGCCGTGGAGCAATGTCAATCTGAAGAAGGTGGCGCTCAACCTGTTGCGCGACGAACTGGTGCTGGAGCTCGACCGCGGCGTGTTCAACGAAGCGATCCCAAAGATGGTGATTTACGTACCCGATGCGCAGGAGGGGCAGGACAACCGCGGCATTTTCGTGGCGGATGAACGCAATCCGGCTGATCCGCGTATCATCGTGGCGCAGCAGTATCAGGTCATGACCGATTCAGCGAGCAGCCAGGTGGCATTGCGGCTCATGAACGGCGTCATCCACAGCCGCCCTCAAAACCCCGAGGAGTACCAGAAGATTTCGTTTACGGCGTACGATCTCAAGCTGAGCATCAACGCCAGCCTCTACGGAGCCGAAGAACGCACGCCGATGGAGGTGATTCGCGCAAAACTGGAAAGTTCGAACTGGACGGACACCAATGCCTTGCGGCGGCTCATGGAATATTATAAAGACCTGGCGTTTCCGGCCGCGTCGCTGGTGTTCTGCATCCTGGGCGTGCCGGTTGGAATTGTATCGAAACGCTCCGGCAGTATCGGCGGGTTTGCCGTCGGCGTGCTCGTCGTCATCGCTTATTACGTCATCAACGTCGCCTGCGAGTTTCTGGTGACCACGCTCTGGATCTCGCCGTTCGCCGGCGCCTGGTTACCTAATGTCATCTTCACGATGGTCACAATTTTGTGGTTTTATCGCGTGAGCCGGCAGTAACCGCATGAACATTCTTTTTCGATATATGCTGCGCGAGTACGTGAAGATTTTCGGCATGTGCTTTTCGGGGCTCATGACGATTTATCTCGTCATCGACTTTTTTGAAAAGGTCCGCCGCTTTTTGCGCTATGACGCACATGCCCTCGATGTGCTGGCCTACTTCGTGTTGAAGATGCCGGCCATTTCCTATCAGATTGCCCCGCTCGCGGTGCTGATGGCGACCCTGCTGACTATCGGCCTGCTCTCGCGCAGCCACGAAATCACGGCGATGCGCAGCTGCGGCATCAGCCTTTATTGGATTACCTCGCCGTTTATTTTTCTGGGAACGGTGCTGGCGATGGTGCTGTTTCTGTTCAGTTCCACCGTCATTCCCCTGGCCCTGGCGAAGGCTGAACAGATCAAGACGACACAGATCGAGAAACGCGTGACGCCGGTCTCCTTGAAAGCGGCGCAGCCGTGGGTGAGCCTCGGCGGTCAGACTCTCTTGAACATCGACACGATTGATCCCGGAGGCGCGGTGTTGCGCAACATCCGGCTCTATCGCTTGAGTCCGACCTTTCAATTGGAAGAAATCGCGGAGGCGAAGCGCGCCGTCTATTCCCCGCAGGGCTGGGCCTTGCACGACGGCATGACCCGTTCATTCCGCCAGGACGGCACGGTGCTGGTGACCAGCTTTCAG
The DNA here is from genome assembly GCA_035400805.1 of Nitrospira sp. Classification (GTDB taxonomy): domain Bacteria; phylum Nitrospirota; class Nitrospiria; order Nitrospirales; family Nitrospiraceae; genus Nitrospira_A. Next base: position 1,862 of record DAONAB010000267.1, read on the forward strand.
ACGCAACCGCTGGCGCTCCCCCACATTCCCGACGACTTTACCACCTGGGCTGAATTGGACTCGGAAACGATGACTCTGCGCGAGATTCGCGCCTACGTCGATCGCCTCCACCTGGGTGGCACCATGCTCCCGCGCTTGTTGACGGATTATTACGGCCGGATTGCCTTTCCCTGCGTCACGCTCATCATGGTGATCGTCGGTATTGCCCTGAGCCTTCGGCGCACCGGGGTCCGTGGAAGCGGCATGGCCATGGGCATCGGACAAGCGATGGCGGTAGGATTCTTCTATTGGTCCACACACTCCGTCGCCATTGCGTTGGGACGCGGCGGGGCGCTGGCTCCCATGCTGGCCGGATGGATGGCGAATATGGTGTTTCTGACATTCGGCTTATATCTGCTCATGAAGGTGCGCTACTAGCAGGATGGTGAAACAGTCCGCCAGCGGCGTGCTCGCATCGTGCAGATCCTCACCGTACCCCGACGGTACGCCTCCGGACCTTCATTTGCTGCGGCCTTCCTGGACGCACAGTTTCGGCGTCCTTTACGGTGGTTTCCCCACTGTACATGCGGAAATCTCGAATGGGTGCCTGCGTACAGCATTGACTGTGACGCCACCGTGCGGTAAGTAGACAGGCCGCACACCTCACCATCACGCGGCCGCGAAAGGGGTTTATGTCGACGAGGGTCGTCATCACGGGTTTGGGAGTCGTCTCCCCCATCGGCATCGGAGTACCGCAGTTCTGGAAAGCGGCGCTGGAAGGCCGGTCTGGCATTTCTGCCATTCCCTCCTTTGATCCTTTTCCACTGGAAGGCTATCGGTCGCGCGTCGCCGGACGCATCATCGACTTCTCTCCGGACCAATATCTCCCCGCCGGCCAGGGCGATCGTGTGGATCGCTATGCCCAGTTCGCACTGGTGGCCGCCAGGGAAGCACTGGCTGATGCCGATTTCAAAATGGAGCGCGAAGACCCGCACCGGGTCGGGGTGATCGTCGGCGCCGGTATGGGCGGGATGGTGATGGGCGAACGCGAGATTACCCAGCTGTATGAGCAGAAACGTCCGCACCGGGTGCATCCGAATTTTATTCCGGTGATTACGCTGAATTCCGCCTCCGGAATCGTGGCCATGGCCTATGGGGCGAAGGGTCCGAACCTCACGATTTCCACCGCCTGCTCCTCAAGTGCCCATGCGTTGGGACAGGCCATGCACGCCATTCGGGCCGGCACAGCCGACGCCGTGATCGTGGTCGGCGCCGACGCCAGCATCACTCCCCTCGTCTTCGCAGGATTTTGCTCGCTTCGGGCCCTCTCCACGAAGTATAACGATGCCCCGGAGAGAGCCTCGCGCCCCTTTGACCGTGGACGGGACGGGTTTGTGATGGGGGAAGGAGCCGGCGCCCTGATCGTCGAATCGTTGGCCCACGCGAAGAAACGCAAGGCCCGGATGTACGCGGAAGTGGCCGGCTATGCCGCCACGAGCGAGGCCCATCACATGGTCATCCCCCGTGAAGACGGCGAGGAAGTCGCCACGACCATGCGGCTGGCCCTCAAGGATGCGGGCGTGACACCGGCGCAGGTGGATTACATCAACGCTCACGCCACGTCGACCACGGTCGGCGACGCGGTTGAGGTGAAAGCCATTCGCCTGGTGTTTAAATCACGAGCCGACAAACTCGCCGTGAATGCCACCAAGTCGCTGGTGGGCCATACACTCGGCGCCGCCGGATCGCTGGCCGGAGTGGTCTCCGCCCTCACGCTCACGAGCGGACAGGTTCACCCCACGCTCAACCTGGACGATCCCGACCCGGCCTGCGCGCTGGCGGGCCTGTCCAAGGACCAGCAAACACGCAAGGCCAAGGTGGCACTGATCAACGCATTTGGATTCGGCAGCAACAACGCGGCGGTCGTGCTAAAAGCTGTCTCCTCCTGACGCCTGTCGGCAGGACAGCGTTCGACGGTCGACGCGCCAGATAAGACACGAAGGAACTCGGGCATGGCCACTACCACAGACGTTTCCAACAAGATCATTCAGGCACTGGCGGACTATCTGAAACGGGATGCAGCCTCGATCAAGCCGACGCATCACTTGCGGGACGATCTGGGATTGGACTCGATGGCGGTCATTGAAATGTTGTATCGCATCGAAGAGGTGTTCAATCTGCAGATTCCCGACCAGGATCTGATGGGCCTCACCACCGTCGGCCATGTCATCGACTACGTGCAAGGGCGTGTCGCACCGGCTCCGGCCAAGGCGGCTGCAAAGGTCGCTGCGAAGCCCCCGGCAAAGACCCCGGCCAAGCCCGCTGCCAAGAAACCCGCCGCGAAACCGTCGCCCAAGAGCAAGAAGGCCTAACAGGATGAGCACGGCACCCAGGACTACACCGCTGACACTCCGGGAGCTTCACGGGTATGTGGGTGGCGAGCTGATCGGTTCACCGGAGGCGACCGTCACCAGCGTCGCCAGCCTGGAGCACGCGGGACCCGGCGATCTGGCGTTTGTCACCTCCGAGCGCCATCTGAAATCACCACAGACCGCCACCATCGGCGCCCTGCTCGTCGGACGGCGCATCGCTGACTGCTCCTCTCCGCAGATCGTGGTAGACAATCCCGCCTATGCCTTTGCACGGGCGGCGCAACAGTTTTTTACGCGACCGGCCCGAATGCGCGGCATCGCGGAAGGCCTCACACGTGGTGACGGCGTGACAATCGGTGCCGATGTCTCAATCTGGCCAGGGGTGACCTTGGGCGACCGTGTGACCATCGGCGCGCGGGTGACCCTC
>DAONAB010000268.1:0-4638 GCA_035400805.1 Nitrospira sp.
CGCCTTCCCTCGTATCTTCGGGGATACGTCCGTATCTTCGGAGATACAGACCATGCAGCCATCTCGATGGGCGCGCCGCATTTCTCCCTGCACGGAACTGACGTACGCCCGATACCCTTGTGCTAGTATCACCATGGATTACCTGAATATCGTCGCCTACCGCCAACCATGGAGGGTTCTCATGGCACTGATTCAACAGGATCTCGTTGCAGAGAGTGAGGATCGGCTTCTCACCCTCGATACCGACACGAATTTACAGTGGTTGAATCTTTCCCGGACCGCCGGGCGATCGTACCAGGAGATCATGGGCGGATTCGGCGAGTTGATAACGACCCACGGCTTTCAGTACGCCGACGGTCGCCAGATCAGCGAGTTATGCGGGCATGCCGGCATCACGAAAGGCTTGACGGAACCAGCTCTCTTGCCTTCTCCCAATGACGCCCGTAATCACCAGGCGATTCAAACCCTCCAAAACCTCATGGACGGCAAGGTATTTCATGCAGAGACCAACGTGATCACCAGCCGTGGCATCATGAAGCCCCCCGCTCCACCTCCGAACGTTCCGACCAGGATTCTGGGAACCATCCGATTGTCTCTGAGCCTCTTGAATATCACCGGTTCACATGCGGAAAGCGAGGGCCCGACCGCGAGCCCTCAGACCGGCGATCCGGAAATCGGCTCGTATCTGGTTCGTCACGCACCCGAGGCCGTGAGCCCCAACACATAATCTGTGACGTGCTCCCGAGCGAACGGGCGGTAGGATACCGCACTGCCATCACACACCACGGGCCCCGGCTTCGGTTGAAGCCGGGGCCCGTTTTGCATTCCCATCCCGTCGGTTCATTCATTGACGATATTACATGAGGCTCAATGTCTCGCGGGCCTGGGCCAGTTCGGTTCGATGCCGGCGCAGTGCGGGACCGAAGGCGGATTCACTCACCGGCTGTTCGCACGCCTGCATCCCCTGCTCTATCGAGACGAGCGCATCGCGTAGGTGCTTCACCAGTCGCTTGCCTCCGCCGCTCAACCACTTGAGATGGCGACCGGCATACTCGAGATCCTTCAGCGAATAGCGAACTGATTCGATTTCTTCAAGACACCGGTACCGGGCGCGATAGAGATCACGCTGGTTGAGACCGGCTTTTTTCCACCCGGCCTTCCCGCCCTTGCTTGATCCCCACACCACGAGTCGCTCGAACAGCATGGCACCCATGGTGAAGGTGAACGTCGCGTGCAGGATGCCGCGCAACGGTCGCAGGGTGCGCCGCCAGGGTGAATAGAAAATCTCCTGATTGTGGTCGTGCTGATACATCACATCTTTTCGCAACAGGAGATTGAGGTGGTGATGACTGTTTTCGTGGATCAGGTCATCGATCAGGTCCAGTTGATCGCGATCAAAACAATTGATCGCGGATAATCCCGGGCGGTGCCGGTAACTGAAGCTGACCACACCCTTGGCTCTCAATGGCACGATGCGAGAGGTCAACAACGCCAGCAATCGATCCCCTTCCGGCCACGCAGCGGCGATGGTCACTAACGCCCGGCGCATGCGCGTGGCTATCTCCGCCTTCGTCGGCCGCACGCCCACCGGCGTCTTGTCCTTCCCATACACAAGTGTGGGCCCAAGGACGAGTGCTCCGTATCGGCTTTTCCGAAGCGGCAACGGGTCGAGACGACGCCACTGCCACCGCTCCTGGCCGCCACACTTCATCATGGGATAGGCGCGATCGCCGACCAACAACTCGATCCCTGACGCGGTAATGAGGAACTCCCCTTGGCCCTCGGCCCGCTGCAGAGCGGTGCGCACCGCCCCCGTCGCCTCGTAGAACAAACCTGCAGTACCGACTGCGCAGCCCCAGGGCAATTCCACCCGTTCCACATTCGCGGTCAGATCACACGGCACCACCCAGGCACTCTGGCGTTGTTGGGCCACCCAGGTGCAGGCCAGCCTCGGCGCAAGACACACTGACTCTTGCGTGATTTCCCGCGCCAGCCTGCGGCAGAGCGCCGTCAAACGCCCCAGGAGTAACCGCGGTTCCGGTTTGCCACGAGGGAAAATCTCATCGGCATAGCCGTGTTCGTAAAATTTTTCTCGGAACTCGGCACGCAACTGTTCGGCGATATCCCCCCGCGATCGTTCCTGCCGCACTTGGGCCACGATATCGACGAAGTACAGCAAGTCATTCAGCGATTCGATCCATCCCACCACTTTCCAATTGCTGTACTCGGCCTGCGTCAAGGACTGCCCGAGCGACAGAAACCAGTCGATCGGCAACGCAAACGTGCGAGTGGCCTCCGCATAGTTGCGTGTGAAATCGCGGCACACGTCCTTCAACAATCCACGCATCGATTGTTGGAGTTCCTCCATGAGCCGCTCAAGGATCCGCGCATCCAGAACCGTCATCACTCATCGCCTTTCTGAGTCAAAGAGAGTGCCGCGCGCACTCTACGCGACTGCTTGAACGGTGACAAGCAGGCAGCACGACGCCGAACCACCGGCATGACGAAATGGTGAGCACCGCGAAAGGGGAGAACACAGCAGTGAGAAAACGACCAGCGGGCGCCGCGCGATAGGGAGGGTGGAGAATTTTGCGTGGAGGACATCCCCGCGAAACCGACACTGGTCTCGCGGGGAGCGACTTAGGCCGTGCGCTTGATCAAATCAAAGAGAAACGGCTTCTCCGGCCCTATGCTCCGAACAGGTTGGAGGTGGGAGTTCTGCACCATCCGGTGGCGTTGAATCAAGCTATCCACCACATTGCCGCAACTGAGGCAGCGGTGCCCGCGCAACCGCATGGGATGAAAACTTTCCTGGAGATCGACGAGATCGTCCATCACCATTAATCCGTCACATCGCGTGCATGTCATGAGTCGCCTCCCTTCGGACAGCCTGTGAGATTCCCGTCGGAACGGGACGGTCTGTTGCCCATCCGTACAACTCAGCACCAGGTGATGTGGAGAGAAGCAATGTGGATGCCACCGGCTCTCCGGCACTGATCCTTATTGGGCCGAAAAAGATGGCTGTCCTAATCCGAACCATTCGGGTCAAATTGGGGTGTTTGTGACCGAATTGGTCTCATGGGACAAAAATGGGTAAAATCGGACACCCAAGCGAAACAGGCCCTTCCCTCTTCCCGATCCATGGAAAAGGATCGGTCACATGAAGACTCGCGGGGCGGGCACGGCGTACCAAAAATGGCTCTAACTGCGACAGAAATTGGTTCCATTGTCCAAGAACTGGCACCGGCCCTCACGGAAGGCTGGATCCAGAAAATTTCGCAACCGCTCCCCGACACTCTGATCCTTGAGGTTCGTGTCCCCGGACATACCCGCCGCCTGCTCTGCTCCCTGCGGGACGACACGGCGCGCATCCATCTCATTCATCAGCATCTTCCCAATCCGCCGACCACGCCCTCCTTCTGTCAGCTGCTCCGGGCTCGCATCCAGGGCGCGCGCATAGACGCCATTCACCACATGTCCGCCGATCGGATCGTTCGCCTTGACCTCACCAGTCGGGACGGACCGGTTTCTCTCATCGCAGAACTGTTCAGCCGCAATGCGGATCTCCTGTTTCTCGATGGAGAGGCCCGAGTGGTCGCCTCGCTTCGTCACAATAAAGACCGGGTCGGACAACCCTATCAGGCTCCGACCGCTGCACCGTCTCGATTGTCGCGCCTTCAGACGGTCGCTCCCGAGCCGGAGATGCAGCCGCAGACCGACCACGATCCTTTTCCGCTTTCATCCAGACTTGAAGCGTTCTATCGGGAACGTGAAGCGGAGTTGTCGCACCAGCATCAAGCCCGGTCGCGGGAATCGAGCCTGCGGAAGCATCTCAAAAAGCTCATCCGCCGGATGGCCGCGCTCCGCCACGATCTTGAACAGGCCGGACGATATGAACCCTACGCACGCTACGGTGAATTATTGAAAGCGAATCTGAGTCTGCTCAAGAAGGGGCAGGATACGATTGCAGTGATCGACTATTACGATGAACGACTGCCCGAACTGACGATTCCGCTCGATCCCACCAAAGGACCGCAGGCCAATATGGATGCGTACTTTGCGAAGTACCGTAAATTTGTCTCAGCCCAACGCGAAATTTCGCCCCGCCTGGCGTCGATCGACACAGAAGTGCAGCAGGTCCAGACCGAATTGGACGCAATCAAACAGGGAACCTGGCAAGCGCCAAGCATGGAGGGACAACCTGCGGGACGAGAATCACCGTCCCCGCGGCGAAAGAGCGCCGACGGGGGGGAATCCCGCGGTCCATTTCGCCGGTTTGTCTCGGCGGACGGGCACCCGATCTTCGTAGGCCGCAATGCTCGCGAGAATGATGCGCTCACCTTCGGGCTCGCCAAGAGCGAAGATCTCTGGCTTCACGCGCGCGGCACGCCCGGTTCGCATGTCGTCGTGCGGTTGGACAAGGGTACCGAGCCGCCTCCGGAAACGATACGTGACGCGGCCACGCTGGCACTCCTCTATAGCGATCTGAAAAAAAGCGGGAAAGGTGATGTGATCTATACCCGCCGCAAGTGGGTCAAAAAGGCCAAAGGCCAGGCAGCAGGCGCTGTGACCGTGACACAGGAAAAGTCGATCTATGTCACACTCGACAAACCACGCCTGGATGCCATCAAATCCAGA
>DAONAB010000269.1:0-4617 GCA_035400805.1 Nitrospira sp.
AAACTGTCGCTCTTTAGGACAACGCCGGATGGACCATTCGGTTGACCGGTACCATTGAGTCCCCTGCGCCTCGTAACATTCCGAGTAGAGAACTCCTCCCTCGATTTTGTAGGATCGCCCATGCGTTCCGCACTCGCATGTCTGCTTATCATCCTCACGGTCGGTGTCAATATCGGCTGCAGCAGCACCTCCGCGTCCCGCCTGACGGGGGCCGTGCGGTATTTCAATATCCGCTCGGAAATCGCGCCGCGGCATTTGATCGCCCAGATCGGCGACGAGATCCGGTGGCAGAACTTGAATTCCCACCCCGTCACCTTGCGGATGCTCGAAGACAGCGACCCGGCGTTGCTCGCGTGCGACAAGGGATTCAAGCAATTCGGGGTTATTCAGGACACGGTCACGATTGCACCGTTACAATCTGTCAGCCTCTGTTTCCTGAAACCCGGCACCATCCGCTTCAACGTGTGGCTCGATGCCGACAATCCCCAGGGCGCCATGACGCCGACCGGCACCATCCGCGTCGAACCTTCGGCATCCAGACGAAATTCCTGATCTCCTCACACGTCTCCTGCAAATCGGGACCGTGCAGGTTTCCCCCATCTTATCAAGCTCAGCATGGACGTAGTGTGTGATGGCGGCCGCGCGGCGGACCATCGAAGTGCAAGATCTACTGCAGCGCGATTGGATGCTTAACAGGGAATATTCACGGCAGGATCGCAGAAGAGCGGCGGGATCACAGTCGGCCGCATGTAGCGTGCGGACGGATCTTGTGACCCCATCGGAGCAGTCAGCGCTGGGCCGCTCGTCATACCCGGCAACCCCTGGCCGACCGTACCGAACGACTTTCCCTGGCTGGAAGGAACGGTATTGCTCTGCGGCGCACTGGCGCCCGATGCCGTAGATGAAATGGCCGACTGCTGCGCCAGGGGATTGGGAATCGGAATGGTTCCCGGAGCTTGCAGATTTTGTCCTAGCTGAGTCTGTTGGGTAGACTGATTGGAGGACGGTGGTAGCATCTGCGCCGCGACGACGCTGGAGGAAAGAAGCCACAGCGCGCCCCACCCGGCACCCATGACATACGCCTGAATAGGCCGCCTTCCACGGACCTGCTGCATGACCGTCCTCTCCCCTCGTGCGCTAATCGAGCCAATCCTTTTCCTTCAGCTTGCGCGGAAGGTACTTCTTGGTGAGATACTGGAAGTCCTTATTGGCCAGCGCGTCCAATTCATACTTCAGCCCGCTTGTGAGCATCCGTTTGATTTCCTGCTGCCAGGCCGGCTTTTGGAACCACTGATAGTTCAGGAGCTCTTTGGCGCGAGTCACGTCTTTTTCGTTGAGCTTGATCCCGACATTGCGCGGCAACTCGTACCGCTCAGGATCGGCGCTGGACAGCCCGATGAATTTCGCCTTGGGGATGGCCATGCGTTGACTCTCGAACGCAAGATTGATCGATCCTTGTTTCACGACGGAGTAGATGTAGTATCCCCAGGGATCGTTATCGACCAAGACATAGACCGGGAGCTTGTATTCTTCATGAAGGCGGCGCGCCAGGCGTCGGACCCCGCGCGGCGGTTGCCCATTTCCCGTCAGCAGGACACAGTTGTATCGCCGCCAGAATTTATCTTCCGACAAGCGGTTCCACTGCGTACCTTTCTCGACCAGCAGCAGAAAATCGGCCGTACAGCGGCGGATTTCCAGATATTCCGGCTCGACAATCGAGGGCACGGAATAGCCGCCCTTGCCTAACTTGGCGCAATCCACCCGGTCGCCGTCATCGCCGAAGACCACCGGCCCGACGATGCTGCCGCTGTTTTCCGCCCGCACATGGAGTTCTTCCCGCAAGGCAATGAGCGACACTTCTAAATCTTCAATGATCGGATCGGACTCATCCTGCGTATCGAAGGTGTTTTCGTGGGAATCTTGAATCGTGTGTTTGGTGCGGTAATAGATTTCCCTCAACGAGGTGGTCAAATCGGCCTGCTGCAGTTCGGCCAGGGCATCGGCCACCAGCATCGTCTGCATGAATTTTTTGGCCATGCCGACGTTAAAGAACGTGCGCGCTTGTTTCTTCTCCCCCATCTCGATCAAGCCCTTGCGGGGATTGAATGAGACGTTCGACAAGGCTCGAATCGGGATCTCGAACGTCGGATCTTTAGATCGTTGTGCCGCGGAGATGACGACATCGGCCATGCCGACGAGTCTTTTTGCCACCGCCCCGTTTTTTTTCGGTTTTGCCTGAGCCATAAGCGGTCCTATTTCCTTTTACGAGTAGCTGTCGCCGTCTTTGATGATGTCTTGCGAGCCGGCTTCTTCTTCACCTCAGCCGCCTCGCCGAACAACTGCTGCTGTTCCGCTTTGCGTGTGTCCTTCGAGACAGGCCGACTCTTTTTCGAGGCAGGCGCGGCGGCGACCGCCCGCTTGCCTTTCGCAGGAGCTTTCGGGAGAGAAGCGGTTTCAGAAGAAGCCGATTTCACCGGACTACCCGCCGGCGCAGGGACATTCTCGGCGATCTCGCGCTCGCCCTCAATACCTTCCGCGGTGACGATGATGGAGTGAGGCAGACCTTCCGGTCCGGCCCCGGTTTTTCCGAGCGCTTCATCGGTCTTGAGGCCGCCCGTCCGCGAACTGGCGATTTTGTGGAGCTGTTCTTTCAATTTTTCAGTGGGAAGATTTCCGCCTTTCAAACGATTGCACGCGGCCACCACCTCTTCGATATACAGTTCGAAGATGTTGCGCCGCCGGAATTCGCTGGCGGCCCGTTCGCGCCTGCGCAGAAAAATTCCCAGCCGCCGTCCGGCTTCGCGCAGAGCCAGGGTAATTTCTTTCTGAATCTCGTCGTAGTCCGCAATGGCTTCCTTCGACTCACTGGTGAACGGTACCCACACGGAGGCCATGTGCACAAAGATCACCATCGGTCCGGCAGGTAAGGCGCCACGCGATTGGCTGACACCATAATTGCGCCAGGTGGTGCTGAGGACGGCTTTGAAGGTCGAGCAGGCTGATTGCTGATAGAGCAAGGGCACTCGATTGGCGTATCGAATCACCCGCGCCTGTTCGGTATCGTTGCCTTGATCTTCCCCTTCCGCCAGGGGTACCGCCGCCTGCTGTGGCTTCGACACCTCGCCAGGCCCTTTGCCGAATGCCAGTCCTGCTTCGATGACAAAGGGATACCCGCGATACACGGCCGGTGGCCGACTGACCGCCGTATAAAACTCCCCCTTGATCTGCTTGTAGAGGCCGGAAAGAATCGCCTTTTCCCCGATCGGTGAAATGCAATTGGTCGGCGGCGCCATGATCTTGGTCGTCTGGATGGTTTTGTAGAGCGTTTCCGCCGCCTGGGGTTTGACATCGCGAGGTTTGGTCGTAGGCGATAGTTTGGCGGCTTTGCAGATCTCATCGGCCAACGCGGGAGAAACCCGGCAGAAGTCACTGGCCAGAAACGACGCGACCGTGTGACTTTTCGTATCCTGCAGCATCTTGAGCAGGGCGCCGAATTCGATCCCGTACGGATGCGGCTTGATCTCCTTCGGCGAGGGCGGCAACTCATGATAGGTGCGAGGGTAATTCTTCGCTTCCCCTTCAGGCGTGTGATACGTCAGTTGCACGTGCGGATTGGCAATCGAGGTCTGCTCCAGCCACTCATCCACCGAGGCGCGACCTTTCTGGTACCGTCCTTCGACTTCCAGCACGACCTCGGTGCCTTGCGGTTGCGCCCAGTCGATCTGTTTATTCTCATGCACCAGCGGCTCATTTTTCTTCGTGTCGATCTGCACTTCGAAGTAATGCGCCGCCGCCCGTGGTCCGGTACGGGAAATCACTTTCACGGGTTTGCCCGTCGTGAGTTGGCCATACATACCGGCCGCGGAAATCCCGATGCCCTGCTGTCCCCGGCTCATCCGCATGCGGTGAAATTTGGACCCATAGAGCAACTTCGCAAACACCCGCGGAATCTGCTGGCGGACAATGCCCGGCCCGTTGTCGGTGACGGTGATGCGAAAACGGGTCGCCTGACTTGGTGCCACCGGCGACGCGCCATTTGCGACCACTTCGAGTTTGACCGTCACGTCTGGCAGGATGCCCGCTTCCTCGCACGCATCCAACGAGTTATCGACCGCTTCCTTCACACACGTCAGCAACGCCTTCCGAGGATTATCGAACCCCAGCAGGTGCCGATTCTTCGTAAAGAACTCGGACACGGAAATCTCGCGCTGCCGCGCGCCCATTTCCACCGCCGTGACTGCGGGCGCCGACTTGTGTGCGGCGGAAGATGTGTTTCGCGAGGCGGCCGATTCAGAAGCGGTGGATTCGGAGGGAGGCGCGGGCGTGGAAGATTCGGCACGTGGCGATGATCTCTTGGTGGCCATTCAACCTCTCAAGCAAGGGATTCACGGAAACGGCGCAACATAGTCACGGAGCGCGATACGTATCCTCCTCGTCGTTTACAGGGATCGCTGCGGAGAGTCAAGCCTTGAGGAGATTCCGGTCGCCGCGCCTGACGCACAACATGTCGCGGAAGTGACACGACTCAGCATGACAGGAAAGCGAGGTGGCGGTGAGCACGAAGGTTTGGGTGGGAGGAGGACGCACCTACCGAGGAGAGGTAGATACGGCGGAGAT
>DAONAB010000270.1:0-4586 GCA_035400805.1 Nitrospira sp.
TGCTTCGTCGCCGCCGGCACGAGGCGGACAAGAGCCGCCGGCTGGGTCGCCGGCAACCGTTCGGCCAGACGCACATCGACTGATTCGAGCTGGTACCGGACCAGATCGATTTCTCCCTGTGGCACCACGGTCCTGACGGTGACGGTGCGCAGATCCAACACCTGTCCCATGAGGTCACCTTGGCGGACATATTTGCCGGGGAAATCCTCAGCACGCGGCGTGACGAAGGTCCCGGATTGTTTGCTCCGTACGACCAGGCGTTCCACGCGTTCACGGATACGGTCACGTTCTTGGGTCACGTACTTCGTCTCTTCTTCAATGATGGCCGCCTTCGTCCTATCGTTCGGTTCCTGCTCCGTGTGACGGGCCTTGAGTTCTTGAAGCCGGGAGTTTAATACGTTCAGCTGCGCACGCAGGTCGGCGTTCCGGCAGATGAACAACACGTCTCCGGCCTGCACCTGGGAACCCGGTGTCGCCACCACTTGCGTCACGAATCCCTCGGTTTCCGCCCGGACCATCGCATCGTCGGACAGCCAGACGATGCCCTCCGTCACGGTACGGAACGGCACGGGTACAAACCCGACCACTCCCACCAACGCCGCCACCAGACAGACTACCGTGACCACGGCCCGTGTACGAACAAGATGCAGTCGCGGACTCGTGAACAGATAGGTCGCGCCCTTGACCACCGGCACCACCACCATCATGACTCCGGTAAATACTGCGAAGAGAATGGCCACAGGCGGAAACTGATCGCCCAAGAACAGGAGAATCCCGACGACCACCAGGATGCGATAGAGGGACGAGGCGGTCCCGTACAGCACGAACCAGACCCGTTCACCGGCGGTCGCAGGCGGCATTTCCGCCTCTGGCTGCCCCAGGAGATAACGCTCGGCCAGGTAGGAAAAATACCGGCCTGCCCGATGCTTCATATTCGGAATTTCCAAATAGTCCATGAGCATGTAGTAGCCATCAAACCGCAGCAAGGGATTGGCGTTGAACAACACGGTGGAGATGCCGGCAATCAGGATCGTGTTATACGCCAGCACCCGCACGAGGCCGGGCTCCGCATTGATCCACACGATCAGCGCCAGCGAAGCCAGGGCCAGTTCGACCATCATGCCGGCCGCGCTCACAAGAATGCGTTGCCACTTGCTCCGGAATCCCCACGCCCCGGTGGTTTCAACATAGGGTACGGGGGTAAAGACCAGCAGCATCACCCCGAGTTCATGCACTTCCGCACCGAACGCCTTCGCCATGAAGCCGTGCCCCAACTCATGGCACAGCTTTAACAGCGGAAACAGAAGCCACAGCAACACCAGATTCTGCGGCGCCAGCGCCTGATCCGAGAAATCGTGGAACAGAGCCGTCCAGTAAGTCCCGCCCCACAACAGTCCCATCCCGACGAGTGCCGTCCACAACAACAGCCCAGGCAGACTGATAAGAGGACGCACGAGGGGAAGGAATCGCGCCAGAAACCGGTCCGGGTCACACAGGGGCATTCGCCAGGAGAATATGTTCGCCAACCGGGTGTATCGTTTTCGGCGTACCTGCGTGGCCGACCGCTTCGATAACTCGACCATGTCAGGCGGTGCCTCGAAAAACAGGGCATCGCTCGTATGGAGTTGACTGATCAGGCCGATGACATCGTTCTGGGTCGGCGCCTCGTCGCCCAACCGTTCGCTCGCCTGCTCCCAGATTTCCTGGACCGTGCGGCGTCCGTCCATCAAACCGATGAGACCGTAGGCTTCGGGCGAAAAGCGGTGGAACTGATCGGTCGCGAGATCCTGCAGAACGTACCAGGTCTGTCCGCGATACTGATGCCGATGCACGCGCAGGTGGCTGCGAAGTCTCGGTTGCAAGCCTTCGACCCGATACCACGATGGGCTGAAAAACGATTCCGCCACCGCATCTCCTTGTCAGGGCAGCCACGCCCACAATTTCAACCGCACCCATTCCATCGCGTCGTGTGTCCAGATCCAGGCCAAGAGCCGACGGTCGATGGTGATCTTGCCGACGCCTTCCATGGCGGGCCTGAGTTGCGAAGGCTTCGTCAGGAATCGGCCTTCGACACGAAAGAAATTTCTTCCCTCCTGCGCGGTCGATACCGGCGTGATCTTCGCGACCTCGAACGGGAGTAACTCCTGCGGCAGTGCCGATAACCGAAGCTCCCCGGACTGACCGACTGCGACATGCCCGATGTCCCGCTCATCCACCTGCAGCACGATGCGATAGGTATCCAGCGGAGCCACCTCAAAAAGCACCTTGCCCTCTTCCACCGGCGCATCCAATTGCTGACTCAAATCGCCGGAGACCACCACGCCCGCGAAAGGCGCGACGATCTGGGTCCGCGAGAGCTTATCCGTGGCGAGGTCGAGCTGTGCCTGCACCTGCCGCAATTGGGCGCTGAGGATTTCGGCTTTCGGCGCATTTCGCTCTGCGAGTGCCTGCCGCTGCTCCTTGGCCAGTTGCTCGCGCTCATTCAGTCGCTTCAGACGCTCCAACTGCAGGTCCCGATCCTGCAACGTGGCCAACACCTGTCCGGCTTTCACGACATCACCCGCCCGGGCCGGCGCGGTGCGTATATAACCCTGGAAGGGCGCTGCAGCCACCCGCTGCACCTCGCCCTCCAACACGGCTTTCGACGTCACGCGAAATTCACCCGCACTTGTGAGAAACCATGAGCCCAGGGCCGCGATCAGCAGCACGGAGAGTTTCACTCCCATATGTCCAGTGCCGATCACCGTACCGATTTGCCGTCGGACGCTCTCCCAGATCTTGAACGGCAACGCACGATCATGCCGGCGCTTTAAGTCGAGGGTGGGACCGACCAATGCCGCCATCGCTTCACACAACTCTACAGTGAAGCGGTCGAAGGGTTGTTCGCCACCGCGCTCGCAGGTCAAGACGCCGACAATCCTGCCGTGGGCCCAAAGGGGAAGTGAACAGACGGACGCCGCGCCGTAGCGCCGGCGAAGCTCGTCATGAGCACGCGTGCTCTGCGCCGGCCATCCGGCTGGGGCGGGCACAAGGACCGTCTGTTGCTGATCGACGGCTTCCTCCATGGAAGCAGTGATCGCATTCAGAAGATCCGTCTTGTGGTTGAACTGAGCGCTGTGCGACAGCGCTTGCACACGAAGTTGGTTACGAGTCGCGATTCCGAGACTGACTCGATCGCACGCTAATCGGCTGGCCAAGGCAGTCACCACTGCCGAGGTAGATCCGGTGAATCGTTCAGGCTCCAGGGCCAGGGCCGTAATGTCAAGCACGGCCTTGAGTGATTCAAGGGGCAACGTATGTAGGTCGGCGGAGGACTCGCTCTCCAGGGGCGACGGACTCAATACAGGAGCCCCCTCCGCGACGTTCTGCTTATTAAAGTCAGTCATTACGTATACGCGTGGGCCTTAATAGCTCCCTCGTGAATGGTTGTTGTTGAGTGCCGCGTGGGCCGTGAAAGAAGTGGCGAGATGAGCTGCCGAAGCGCAACTGCCACGTGCAGCATAACGAGCTTGACAAACAGTTGCAAGATGTAAAAATGGCCTAGGAGCGAAGGCTTACCTAGGTACGACTCCCAGTCACCACATATCCTACGTATTTAACCTCTACGAATTGACCGACCCCAATGCACCGTAGTGCGGCGCGACCATCCGCGCATGGCCCAGTCCGCCGATCAACGGCCACGGGCACTGAGCGGAAACGAGCGAAGTGCGCGAAACGTGTACAGGAGGCTCTTGTTGGGGGCGGCGTGAATCGAGACGTGACGAACCCGGCACCGCCGAATACTCGCACACCAAAAGCGGGCGCTCGCAGGATGTTGTGAGAACCGCGCTCGTCGCTTGATCGCCGAGCGGCTTTCGAAAGCGGCGAAGAGAGACTTTACTTGCACACGTTTTGAAGATGATGCTCGCCGTCCGCATACTGCCACACACGCTTCGCGAAATCCCTGCCGTTCGACACTCGCCAATTCCGCACGCTCCCGAACCATGGTCCCGCGGCCATCCCGGCACCAACTCACCATTGCTGCTCGACCTGATGCAACGTTTGGGTCGAGTAGACATAGGATCGTCAAAGGAGAATCAGTGGAGCACTATCCGGTCGCCCGGGGCAGTGATGAAGATCTTACGGCCGGAACAAACAAGAGGATCGAAGACCACCGAAGGTGTTTCTCCGGCGGCAACAAGAGAAAGGCTGCGTTCGAAAAGCCACCCGTAGGCACGAGGACGCACGAAAGGACGACTGAAGGGTTTACTCCTCCGCCAACAATAATGAAAGAGGCTCGTGGTCGGGAAAGATTTGTTTGGAGCGGGCGATGGGATTTGAACCACACTCCGTCGCCGGGTCGGCCCTGAAACTTGCCTCCCGGCTCCCACTGAGGGGGCCTGTTCCGGCCGGCTCACTATCTCGCCGGCGTCCGCAGACCTGACGCTCGTTATTCCTCGCGTCGCGTACCCCCGCGTGTCTCCCCACGAAGGGAGCATACTCCCTTCGAAACCCTCTGTCGTGGATTCAAATCTGCTGAATGTGGATTGGTTTTTTGGAGCGGGCGATGGGATTTGAACCCACGACAACTTGCTTGGGAAGCAAGG
>DAONAB010000271.1:0-4579 GCA_035400805.1 Nitrospira sp.
GATGGGCTTGTGGATCGGAGCTGTGTTCTTGTGGAAATATTCCTCAGGCGGCGCGCTCTTCGCCTTCGGCATGTTTCCGATAGTAGCGCTGCTGTTTCATCGATCATGGACGTTTATCGGATTTGCCTGTGTCGTCAGTGTGCTGATCTGGATGAGACACAAAGACAATCTCATTCGATTGTGGAGCGGGACGGAATCGCGCATCGGACAATCAAGTTGACATAATATATCTTATCAGACATTAACCCCATGCTGTCTTTTGAGCTATTAGCTCGCATCCGCAAAGAGTTGTTCCTCACCGGCAGCGCACTGTACGAAACGATTGTCGCCATCGCGGAACGCGTCAACCGCAAAGTTCATGTCTTGCGTCTCCATGGCCAGGCTACGACGATCCTCAACCAGACACACGTCATTCATCGCCACATCGGACAACGCGTCGCGGCTCTCGCTGCTAAACCGGCTGCGGGAATCCATCCGGTGGCGCCGTCCGAGTTGGCATCGCTCCAGGAAGCCATCCGCACCGCTTCCGATCGTATCAAGGGCCAACAAACCGCGCTGCAACTCGTTGAACGCCAGATCCGGGAACTCAAGGTCGAACTAGCTCACGAAGATCTGTTGATGATGCAGCGCGAATTGGGCCTCCGCGACGCCGCTATTGAACGCGTGGTGGTCGCGCGGGGCGCGCCGGTCATCGGCCATCCGATCGGCGAATTCGACTTGCCCGCCACAACCCGCATTATCGCCGTCTTTCGCGGCCCGTTTCTTCTGCCTCTGTCCCATGCCATGACCCTTCGCCCCGATGATATCGTCATCCTCATCGGCCTTCGCCACGACCTGGTCCACTGGCTCCCGCATTTTCAGCACCCGGCCGCCTCGAAATCCGCCTGATCCGGCCTTCCTTTCGCCGTCACGCCAAAATCTGGTATTCTGAGGCGTCGTCAATGCGCTTCGGTATGGCCCTCGGAGCTTGCCCCAGCATGAAAACACCGGTCTTTATTTCCGCAGTGCTGTTTCTCGGACTTGGACTCGCCGGATCGTTAGATGGCAGTCCCCTCTCGACCGTTTCCGCAGCCGACGTCGCCTCCACGCCGCGCGCCGTGTCTCCGGGACTGCGCCTCCTGGAAGAATTGCAAACCGTCATCACCGATCTCGCCGAACAGGCCAAGCCGTCGGTCGTCAGCATTTTTCCAATCCAGCCATCCGGTCGATCACGAGACGGATCCGCAGAGCGGGTTCCCAGCTCCACCGGCTCCGGTTCCGGCGTGATTATCGATGCCGCCGGGCACATCATTACCAACAACCATGTGGTGGGCGATGCTTCGGAAGTGGAGGTTCGCCTCTCAGACAAAACCAAACTCTTCGCGCAGGTAGTCGGCAAGGATCCGGACACCGACCTGGCGGTACTGAAAGTCACCGCAGATCATCCACTCCCCGCTGCTCACTTCGGTGACTCATCCGGCGTGAAGGTCGGCCAATGGGTGCTGGCGGTTGGAAACCCGTTCGGTCTCGACCGCACCGTGACACTGGGCGTAGTCAGTGGTATCGGACGCGAAAATATTAATCTCTCCCGCTACGAAAATTTTATTCAGACTGACGCGTCGATCAACCCGGGCAACTCCGGCGGACCGCTGTTTGATCTCCGGGGAGATATCATCGGCATCAATACGGCCATCATTAATTTTGCGCAGGGCATCGGGTTCGCCATTCCCTCCAACATGGCCAAGCAGGTCATGAACCAGCTGATCGCCAAGGGCAAGGTCGTGCGAGCCTGGCTGGGGGTCGGATTACAACCGCTGACGCCGGATCTGGCCAGCAAGTTCGGCGTGGAGGAGAACGAAGGGGTGTTGGTCAATGAAGTATTCGAGCGGGATCCGGCGGCGCTGGCCGGCATCAAGCCGGGAGATGTGATCACGAAAGTCGATGGCGCGCTCGTCGACACGCCGAACAAACTGTCTCGCCTGGTTGCCGCGTTGGACCCCGGTTCGACGACACGTGTCGAGGTGGTCCGCGACGGGAAGCGCCTCAATCTCCAGGTGGCGCTGAGCGAGCGCCGGGATACGGTCGTCACGGCCTCCTTGCCGCAAAGCCGGACCGACTTGAAGTTGGGCATCGATGTTCAGGACTTGACCGCCAGCCTGGCCGAAAAGTTTCGACTGAATGAAAGCCGTGGCGTGCTGATCTCCAAGGTGGATGCGGGCAGCCTCGCGCAGGCCGAGGGATTACGCGAGGGCGATTTGATCAAGGAGGTCAACCGCGTCGATACCGGCACGGTCGGAGAATTTACCGTCGCGGTCGCCAAGGTCAAACGCGGTGACACGATCCTCCTGCGCGTCTTGCGTGAAGGACGAGCGTTCTACGTCGTGCTGAAACCGGCCGATCACTAGCTTGAGTTCAGCAAAGTGACATCATTCACACGGGGTTGTGGCTCGTCAGTGGGCCACGACCCCGTGGCGTTCTGCCTTGTGCTCTTCCACGATGCGACCCGCCAGCTCTCGCGGCACCTCTTCGTAGTGTGCGAATTCCATTACGTAACTGCCTTGCCCTCCGGTCAGCGAATTTAACGATGGGGCATAGCTGACGATTTCCGCCTGAGGTACAAGTGCTTTCACGGTTTCCATATGGCCGCTGGCCTCCACCGAGACGATTCGCCCACGCCGGGCGTTGAGATCCCCCAACACCGCGCCTACACAATCCGCCGGAATGTCGACCTCCACCGTCATGAGTGGCTCCAACAGAACCGGATGGGCCGCTTCCATGGCCTTTTTCACGCCCATTGACCCGGCGATCTTAAACGCCATTTCGGACGAATCGACCACATGGTACGAGCCGTCGTAGACGGTGACCCGCACATCCACGGCGGGATACCCTGCTAGCGGGCCTTCATGCAGGGCCTCCACGACCCCCTTCTCGACGGCCGGCACAAAATTGCGTGGAATGGCGCCGCCGACAATTTTGTTCTGAAACTCAAATCCCTGACCGCGCGGCAGCGGCCCGACTTCCACCCAGCAATCTCCATATTGGCCATGTCCCCCGGTTTGTTTTTTATACTTTCCCTGCGCCTGCGCCACACTGCGAATCGTTTCGCGATAAGGAATTTTCGGCGCATGAAGCGTCACATCTGCGCCGTACTTGCGATGCAATTTTTCCAGTGCGACGTCGATATGCAACTGACCCATTCCGCTCAGCACCATCTCTTTTGTTTCCATGTGACGAACGAATTCCAGGCTAGGATCTTCCTCGATCAACTTGTGCAATCCGACACTCACCTTTTCGATATCTGACTTGGAGTTCGGCTCGATGGCAAACGACAGGACCGGTCGCCCCAGGGGAATCCCCGGCAACCGGATCGGAGCGTGCTCATCACACAGCGTGTCGCCGGTCAAACTGTCTTTTAATTTTCCGATCGCCACGATCTCACCGGCCACCGCGCGTGAAACCGGGGTGTACTTTTTCCCGAATATCGAAAACAGATGCCCACCGCGTTCCCGCACCTGCCTCGTCGCATTGTATAGACTGCTATCCGACTCCAAGGTCCCTGAATAGAGCCGTACATAGGACAGGCGCCCGACAAACGGATCGATGATGGTCTTGAACACGACTCCCGAGAAGGGCGCCGTCGCCAAAGCTTCTCTCGTAAGGGGCTGCGAGCTTTCAGTGAGTCCGACCCCCTGCACGGGCGCGAGCCGAGCTCGAGCGGCCGGTGACGGCATGAGCTGGAGCAATCCCTGTAACAGTGTCTGCACCCCCACGTTGCGCAACGCCGATCCTCCAACGACGGGAACCAGCGTTCCTCCTTGGACTCCCGCCCGTAAGCCTTCCAGCAGGGCCGCGTCCGTCAATGTCCCGTCGTTGAGATAACGTTCGAGCAACGCTTCGTCGCTTTCGGCGACTGTTTCGATCAGGCGGCGCCTGGCCTGGTCTACGCGGTCTTGCCATTCAGGCGGAACCGGATGTCGCTCGGCCTGAGGGCGAGCTGCTGAACCTGTCAGGATGCAGTTCTGAAGCAGATCCACAACACCTTCCAGCCCCGCACCCTCTCCTTTGGCGAGGATCAAGGGAACGGTGCGTATCTCCAGGTCTTTCGTCACCTGATCGAGCGTCGTCGCGAAAGCTGTTCTTTCCTTGTCCAAGTCATTCACGAAGATCATGCAAGGAAGCCCGGCCTCGCGGCTAAGAGACCAGAGGCGCTCGAGATCACTCCGTACCCCCGTGGCCGCATTCACGACAAGCACCACCCCATCGGCAACCCGGACGGCCGATCGCACTTCAGCCATGCAACTGGGGGATCCCGGCGTATCGAGGAGATTAAGTACGAGATCGTTGCAGAGACAGCGAACGACGCTGGTGTGAAGTGACGTCCGGTGATGAATTTCTTCCGGTTCGAAATCAGAGATGGTCGTGCCGGCCTGGATAGAGCCGGGAGAAGGGAGACTACCTGCGCAGCAGGCGAGCGCTTCGATCAATGAGGTTTTGCCCGATCCCGCATTCGATACCACAGCCACATTCCTGATGGATTCGGTGAGGGGAACATGCATCATGACCTCCTCCGGTAGTCGGCGGCCGCTGTGGGCCTGGTTAG
>DAONAB010000272.1:0-4568 GCA_035400805.1 Nitrospira sp.
TCCCTGCCGGCGGCGTGACGTCCTTCGCCTGCAATGAATAGGCGGAGGCACAGGCGAGAAACAGCGCGGGCCACACGGTCCGTGATTGGAAGCGTGTCAGGATGAGACGCATGGCTCCTCCTTTCGTGCCGCAGCCTTCTCTGCCGGCAACGTAATGATGCAGGTGGTGCCTTGGCCCTCCGGGCTTTCCATCCGGATTTCCCCGCCGAACTTCTTGATCAACCGCTGTGCGACGGTGAGTCCGAGGCCTGATCCTTCGCCTTGCTCCTTGGTCGTATAGAAAGGATCGAACACTTTCCCGAGATGCTGCTTGGGGATGCCGGGTCCGTTGTCACGAATCCTGACGGTAATCAGATCATCCTGCTCTTCCGTGGTGAGCCATAAATTGCCCTGCCCGTTCATGGCCTGAATCGAATTGGTCAGCACATTGATAAAGGCCAGCCGAAGTTGGTCGGGCAGTGCCGTCACCGGGGACACAGGAACATAGTGTTTTTGCACATTGATGCCGAGGCATTCGTGTGATGTCTGCACAATGGCCAGCGCCTGTTCCAGTTGAGACGTCACATCGACCGGCATGCGTTGGCTCTTCGATTCGCGCGTCGTCACTCCCGTAAAATCGCGGATGATGGCCGCCATCTTCCGCCCATGGCCGACAATGTCCTGCGCGTAGCCTTTGGCGCGGACCAGATCGCATTCTTCCTGAATGGCTTCGCCAAGGCCGAGAATGCCGAACAACGGATTGTTTAGTTCGTGGCCGATGCCGGCAGTCAGCACGTCCAGACTGCCGGATTTTTCGGCCTGAATCAGCTGATCCTGCAGCCGGCTCTCATCGGTGGTGTCCCGGAGGACGAGGCCGAATCGCTTTCCTGCGCCGCTGCGGCTTTCCAGCGGGAACCATTCGTACTGGTACAGGTGCGCGCCGATACGAAGCTCGTGTCGGGATGAAGATGATGCGGGGCCGATGGCCTGGTTGAGCGGATCGCGCGCCGGCTTCGGCAGCTGTTCGCGGTCGTGGAGGGGAGGCGTCGGCGAAATGCCGTCTTCCACCAGTTGTAGATCCCGTCGCAGAGCCTGGCGGTGCTCCTCATCGATAGGGAGGAGGTCGAAGAGCGGACGCGAGGACCAGTTCTCCGCCTGCACCGCCTCACGCGACGCCCTGTTCATATATTGGACCAGACCCTGCTGATCCACCATGATGATCGGTGTCGGCACGGCATCGAGCACCTGGTCGGTGGCTTTTTGCAGATACTGGACTTCCTGGGTTTTTTCTTCGACCTCGGTACTCAGTCCGGCAAAAGAGGCCTGCAGCTGTTTGTGCATGCGGTTGAATTCGACCGCCAGGTCTTCTAACTCATCACCCGTCTGGATCTGAATCGGTTCCTGCAATTCCCTTCGGCCGATGAGGCGCGCCGCTTCCTGTAGGCGGCGGACCGGCGTCACGATCCGGCTGGCGGCAAAATATCCCAGCGTGGCGAGCAGGACGAGCGCGACTGATGCCAGGATCAGCATCCAGGTCATCAGGTGACGGATGGGTGAGAAGAGTTCGTCGGACGACTGCCACACGAAGGTATGCCAGGCGCCCTTCTCCAATGCGCCATTCGTCGCGCGACTGGTTTCGGGCAGAATCGCGAATCCGATAATGGCGGTCCCTTGTCCTCCATGCCCGTCGCTGTGGGCCGTTACCCAGCCTGGTTGTGGTCCCGTCACCTCGGGAACCAACGACGGGTCGGACAATTGCACACCGGTCGGAAGAATGGGGCAGCTCAGGACGATTCCCCGGCTGTCGATCAACATCACATGGCCGGTGCGGCCGAATCGAATCGGATGGGTGGACGGGGAAAAGAACTCTTTCGCATCAATCACCCGATGCAGGACACCCACGACTTCATACCGGAGACTATCCATGATGGGAATGGAGATGCTGAACACATAGGCGTTGGCTTGGTTATCGAAGTGCAGGTCTTCGATATACAGCTGGCCGGCTCCTCTGTTGTACGCGCCGGTCCACCAGGGACTAGCCGAATGTGAGAAGCTGGGCGTCGGAGTCAGGGCGGCGAACAGGTTGCCCTGCACGTCCGTGATGAAGAGTTTTTTGGTGGCGGCGCGTACGACCTGAGGCAAGAGCAGGTCCGCCTCATTTTGGGATCCCGCGTAAAAGCCACGCAGCATGAGGGCTGTGCGATTTTCAGTGATGGCCTTGATCGCGACGGGGTCTCGCGCGGCCCAGCGTGTGCGTTGCTGCGTCACGGCCTCGGCAGACAGCGTCTTGTCGGCCGTCTGCAACACATCCCGATGGTGCTCCAGCTGACGAATGATCTCCGGGTGCGTGGCGATGCGGGAGGTTCTGGCAACCTCTTCGGCCACGAGCAAGTCCAGCTTGCGGGCGGCTTCCGTCGCCAAGGCCTGAAAGCTCTCGCCGCTGACGACCTGAATTTCTTTGGAGCCTTGGAGGAAGGCCATGCCGAGGCCGAGTAGCAGGGGAACCACGCCGACCAGCAGCATGGAGACGATGAGCTTACGTTTCAGTCCCCATCCCAAGGGATTGGAGAAGGGGCGCCAGGTGATCGTCATAGGGGCGCGCATGATGTTGTCGGTTGCACCTGTGGAAACTCGATCCGGAAGGTCGTGCCGACGCCGATGTCGCTATCGACGCAAATGTGCCCTTCCATTTTCGAAATCACCGACATCACATTGTACAATCCCAATCCCGTGCCTTTCCCGGGAGGTTTCGTGGTGTACAGGGGCTCGAAGATTTTTGAGAAGGCCTCCTTCGGAATACCGCATCCCGTATCACTCACCGACGCGCTGACGTGTCCATCCGGGCGGACGTCCGTCTGTAGAGTTAATGTGCCGCGATCCTGAATGGCTTGGACGGCATTCGTAATCAAATTGACGAAGACATGGAGCAGTTCATCAGGGTTTCCCAGGACCGTGGCATCTTCGGCATACCGTTTCACCACGGTGACATCCTGCAGGGTCACGGCATAGCGGGCAATTCTCAGCGCCTCGTCCAATTTGGTGTTGAGATTGACCATGATGTATTCACCAGTCCCGTTCCGTCGTGCATAGCGGGTCAGGTCGCGGCAGATGGCGCTGGTGCGTTTCACGGCCTCGGTGATGTCGCGCGCCTGTTCGTGAACGACGGCCAAATCCTGCTCGTCCGTGAGATTTTCCGCAAGGCCGAGGATGAGCTGTAGCGGGTTATTGATGTCATGGGCGATCCCCGCCGCAAAGGAACCCAGTCCGGCCAGTTTATCGGCCTGAAACAGTTCGGCTTCCAGTTTCGACTGGTGCTGGACGAGTTTCCATACCAACCGTGTGGTGGCCCCGCTCAGGACTTCGGCGCCCGGACGTTTCATCGCTTGAATAAAGGGAGCCATGGATGGATCACCGGTCACATCCATGATGAGGTTGACACCATGGTTGCGGATGAGGTCGTACACTTGGTCCTCAACCCGCACATGCAACTCCTTTGCTCGCTGGAGCCCGGGAGCCGCGGGGTCCTTATCCGCAATGCCCACGATGTCTATGTCGGGAATTTGATGCAGGAGGTCCAGAAGGGCTGTCCCCCCTCTGCCTGCGCCGATGATGGCAATCTTCGTGCTGGTGGATGTCATGCCTGGCTCCAGATGGAGTGACGAAAAAGCCCTGTGGTGCGGTGCGTCGCCGTCGGGGAGGTGATGAGACGCTCCCCGACGGCGCTTGAAGACGGATGTGGCAGGGCCTTCACTAGAGTTGCGCGAGTTCCCGTTGCTCCATCGCCCTGGCCACGGCGGTGCGAAGTTTGTCCCCCTCCACCGGTTTCACCAGGTAATCGACGACGCCACTACGCAGGAAAGAGGTGGCCATGTCCGTGTCGGGAAAACCCGTCAGCACGATAATCGGCACGCGCGGCCATTCCTGTTGGAAGTAGGCGATGGCTTCCACCCCGTTGATCTTCGGCATGCGGATATCACAGATCAGGACATCCAGCAGCAGCCGGTTTTCTCCGGTATTGATGGCCTCTATGGCTTTTTCTCCGTTCTCCGCTTCAATGACTTCGTAGCCGGCTTTCTGCAGTGTCATCCGGACGACCTTGCGAATATCCGGTTCGTCATCCACGACGAGCACACGGCCATTGCAGGCGGTTTCACTCATGAAAAAGCCCGATTTGAATTCTCCCATGATCCCCTCCTTGGTGGTGTGACGGTGTAAGGTCGTGATCCATTTGATGCCTGTGGTACAGCAACAGATGTGCCGCAACCCGCCTCAAGAAGAGTCGCGTGATTTCAGTTAGTTAGCCTGTATTCAGCAAAGAGGGCGCCCGGGCTGGTGGTTGGGATCCACCAGCCCGGGTGAAATGCACCACCGGCTCCTGTTCCATAAAAGACAGGTACGGTGATGAAGGATGAGCCGTTAAAAGAGTGCAGACGGCGACTGAGGTACGACCGGCCCCGTGTAAGGCGTTACTTAGCGGGCGGGGTCCCGAAGAAGTGCAAGTCTTTCTCGCCCCTGAGATGCTGCGGAGTCACGACATATTCCCCGCCGATCGCCGGCCCCCAGATTTTATCCGCCGTCGCTTTGTCTCC
>DAONAB010000273.1:0-4553 GCA_035400805.1 Nitrospira sp.
CCACGGCATCCATCAAGAAACCGATCTATATCGGGTGGATGGTGGAAACGGATCGTGAGCGGAGATTTTCCTTCACGAGCGACACCATCCCCACCTTTTCGCTGCCGGAACTCCCCGCGCGCGCCCTGGGGAAAATCGCCGGATATGTGCAGTGGCGAGAGCGCCCCGCCGGCATGGTGCCGGATTTCGACGATCTGGACCGCCCGACCGCGACCCGCATCTGCCATGACGCCCTGGCCGCACGTGGAGACGGCTGGCTGACGACAGCCGAGACACGGGCCCTGTTGAGCGCGATGTCGATCCCGCTTCCGCCCGGCGGTGTCGCGACCGGCGCTGAAGAAGCCGCCCTGCTTGCCGAGCAGATCGGATTTCCGGTCGCCGTGAAGCTGGCGTCCCATACACTTGTCCACAAAACGGAAATCGGCGGTGTGCATTTGGACCTCAACACGAAGGCTGAGGTTCGGCAGGCGTTCGAGCAGATCGCCGCACGGCTCGCACAGGATCAGAGCCTGGAAGCCATGGAAGGGGTCCTGGTCCAACCGATGGTGACCGGCGGCGTCGAGGTGATGGCGGGCATGGTCCAGGATCCCTCGTTCGGTCCCTTGATCGGCTTCGGGCTGGGCGGGATTCACGTCGAGATTCTGGGAGACGTGCGCTTCCGAATCACGCCGTTGACGGAGCTGGATGCCGCCGACCTGATTCGCAGCATTAAGGGCTATCGTCTGCTGCAGGGTTATCGCGGCCATCCGCCGTGCGATGTGGATGCGATTCAAGAACTCTTGCTCAGACTGTCACGGCTGGTCGAAGAGGTGCCGGAGATCGTGGAACTGGATCTGAATCCGATCTTCGCCATGCCGCCGGGCCAGGGCTGCCGCATCGTGGATGCGAGGATCAGGGTGGGAAAGATAGCCTAGAGACTTGGAGGCTAGAATCGGTTTGTTGATTAGCCATCGAGCCATTTCACTTCGCGCACCACTTGACCTAGATTTCCTCGCCCGAGAATTACGTGAGCGGTGTGGATATAGCCGAGCTCTTTTCGAAACGCCTGCAGTTTCAAATTATCGTATGCGAGATCTTCTCCAGGCTTTTTCATTTCTAGAACAAGCAGATTATTTTTATCCGTGATGCGCTGATGCACAATAATGTCTGGAAAGACCGTGGTTGCTCGAAGCTCTCGATCCAACGCTTTTCTCGTGGGGAGCCAAAGGCGTTTGGGATCGCCGAAATGTCGATTATATTCAACATCAACGTCGTATGTGCCTGGCACTAGTGCTGCGAGATATATGGCCAAGTAATGAGATAGCGCGCGCTCCGTGACATCAAGATCGAGCAGGGCAGATTGTTCCTCGACAAAGCGATCTATGGCTTTTTCAACTATGGCAGAGATTTCGCTGCGGTCCATTTCGCTCCGCCTCCTCGTTGATACAGAGGTACCCTCTACCGCTTCTGATCAATGCCCAGATACGCAACCATCTCTTCCGAATTCCGAAGGTGTTCAGTTACATTATACCGGTTAGTCTGTAACGGTGAACTACGCAGCATTGCGCTTGAGGGCCGCCTGCCCGCGGCCCGCGGCGAACGTGAGAGAAGATTCTGAAGCTGCCTCTCGACATAGGCATCGAGCAAGCCGCGAATCATGCGCTGGTATTGCGTGTAGTGCCGGGGCGCTTCGGCCTTGAAGAATTTTTCGCGTTTTTTCTCAATGCGGATGTCGCTTTGTCACCCTCATCACGAAATGCCAATTGGGCAGGAGAGGGGACAAAATCTGGAACGACACGGATCTCTCCCAGAGGCTCATCCCTATATCGTATTTTCGTACTCATAACCGGCCGCGCCCTTCCGCAACACCTGGCACCGATGATTCGACTAATTGAGCCTCGATAGGCAGCACTTCCTACCATATCTACATATGACGATTATAGAGAATGATTTCACCTCAATCCGGGGTCTCACGCATACGCAGATCTAGCTTCCGTCTGCCGCCGTACGGCCTTCACAACCAGCGGTGGAAGACTTCGGTTTGCGCCCCTCTTCATCCCACACCCGCCGTCTCGCACCGACATGCGTCAGCAGACATTCCGCGGTCGCAAGAAGATCCTGCACCTGGTGAGCCGAACTGTCGGCATAATTCGCCAGGTCGAAGATCGGAATCTGAAGGCAAACTTCGGCGCGATTTTTTCGCTCCGGGGAGAAGACGATGCGATGCGCGGGAGGCTGCGGATGCTCGCAGGGCTTCAGAAGATCCAGCGTCTGAAAGAACACCCGGCAGAGC
Source organism: Nitrospira sp. (assembly GCA_035400805.1). Lineage (GTDB taxonomy): Bacteria > Nitrospirota > Nitrospiria > Nitrospirales > Nitrospiraceae > Nitrospira_A. The sequence goes on from DAONAB010000273.1 coordinate 2,273, forward strand.
CGTTGCAGGTCGCCAAGAATTTCACGATGCTCGGCATCATCATTGAGCGGCAGCTGAGTCGGATCGTGAAACGCCGCATAGAGGTTCAGCTGGAATCCAATCTGGACCACATTGCCGGCGCCCGTCTTCACATAGAACGGGTCGTGATCGAAACAGACTTTTCGCGTCACGATCATGTCGCGCAGGGCTTGTTCGGTAGGAAAGGCTTGTTCGAGATTCAATCGCATCGTCACTCCATCATACTCCCCTCACGATGCCCCCCTGCCATGACAGGCAAGGCACACGGCTATACGACCAGGCTGATGCGCGCCACCTCCCTGTTCATACAACCGCCGCACGATCGGCTCGTCTCGCAGCGTCGGCTTGGTCGCGACCCTCACACCGAACTCGTGACAGGCCGTGCAGGAACTGGTGCCGGTTGCACGGAAGACAAATTCACCGTGGGGATTGGTCCTCGCTCGTTCGGTGATTTGAGCAAGCGCGCCGCGATGCTCCGTGTGGCAAGCCGTGCAGGCCATGCGTTGCGCCACCAGGTCACGATGCCAGGTCGTCACGGCAGGCGTCGCCCGATCCTCGAAATATCGCTCCGAATGGCAACTCACACAGCGAGCCGGACTAGGGCCACGGAATGGTTCGTGGCAGTGGGTACACCCGGCTTGATCGACGTGGTATCGGCTCAAATCGCCCGGTGCCCAGAACGAAGCGGGACTTCTCACCGACCCCCAGCCGATCCAGACAACAAGCACAAGCGTCACCAGAGCCACCACCGGCACCGCACTTCTTGGCAGCGGATGGTATCGCATCCGTCACGAGATTCCTGCGAAGAACAACGCCCCCGCCACATGCAACACCGTGAACACGAGAAACATCAGTGTCATCGGCGCGTGGATCGCTTGCCACATGCGGAACGCTTCCTCTTGGGACGCCATGCCATGCAACTGCGCGTCGATATCGCCCTCGGATAATCCTTCGTGCTGGAGTCGGCGGCGTTGATCGTTGAGCGCTCTCAGGCTGAATGCATGTACCGCCTGCCCGACGATCCCGCTGACGACCACGATTACCATGGACAGCATCGCGAGAATCGGCACCAACGCGTGATAATGTGCGCCGGAGTGCAGAAAAATCAGCAACGGGCCCACCACCCCCGCCACCATATGAACTCGAAACCAGCCTCGCGGCCAGCGGCGGGCCGGGCTGATTCGCTTGCGCAACGGATACACAAATACCAGCAGGGTAACGGCGAGGCCGACCCAGCCGGCTGCATGGCCATACCGCGTATGCCCGAAGGGGGTGGTCTCCCCGAGACTGAGCAGGGCCTCGAACATCAGGGCGCCCGACACCGCCGCCACCACCACGACCGTCACGACAAGGACACGCAGCCGCACAGATGTCATACCTCGCTCGCTCAGAACAAGAGGAGAGCTGATAGCGCATGGCTTATAGTAAATAACTCAACGCACGCCATCATCGGCCATAAGCCATTCGCTCCCTGACTTACTTTCGGTATTTTTCCACGCCCTTATTGCCCCCGGCATGGCACCGCAGACAGTCCGCGAATCGCCCGGGGCCATGAACCCCCTTGGCCTTAGCTCTGAGTTCCTGGACCAATGCATTGTCCTGGACTTGTGGACTCAACGTCCCCTCTTTGCCAGCTCGATGACAATCCAGGCACGTGGTGGCGCCCGTCGCCCGAAAAATCAAATCGCTGTGCGGATTGGCCACCATGCCACCGGCATCAGCTATCGTCCACGCAATCGACGGCCCCTCCGCCTCCGACGTAATCACAGCACCATACGGCACCGCATAGGTCCATCGCGGCACTGACGCTACGACCAGCACTCCCAGGATACACAACGCAGCACCCAGGCCCGGGCGACTCATGAGTGCCCGCTCCCGCAACAGGTGCGATATCGCTCTTCAGGAATTTCTTTCATCGCCTGGTACAACTCCGCGCGTTCCTGATCGCTGATCACCTGATCGATCGACGGGTAGAGAATCCGTTCTTCCTTCATGTTGTGCGATTTCAGGATATCCAACAGCCGCTGGTCGTCCTGATCGCTCTCCGGATCCTGTGCCTGAACCTTGTGGTGAATCGCCTCCAGGCAATCGCCGATCATCCGATGCTCGGTTCTCATAACCTGCGTCGGACCGCCTTCCGCCATGCCGGAGTTCTCCTCCCACTTGGGAAACAACACGTCTTCTTCCCAGACAATGTGGCGTTGCAGGCCGAACTTGAAGGCGACGAACGCCTCTTTGGCCTTGGCGAAATCCTTTCGCTTCT
>DAONAB010000274.1:0-4547 GCA_035400805.1 Nitrospira sp.
GCCTTCCTCACACGGGAGCCCTCGCCGGTCAGCTTGCCGGTCAAAAAGTCTTTGAGCTCGCCAATATTCTTCATGTCAGCGAGTTCATTGCCCTTAAACCGGACTCCGAACGCCTGTTCAATGCCGAACATCAGATTGATATGCGCCACGGAATCCCAGCCTTCGATATCGGCGGCTTTCATCTCATCGCGCAGCGCAAGCGCATCATTGTCGAATACTTGACGAAATACTTCTTCTAATCGATCGTGCAGCTCCATGAACTCCTCACCTCATGCAGTGTGGTGTCGTGTGGTCATTGTCATTCGGAAGGCCTGTGCCTGTTGGGTGGTGCCCCTAATACGCCGTCAAAATGTCTCCATGATCTGCAAGGCCTGTGACTGATGGGACTGACAGATTTGCCGCACAATCGAGGCCGCGACCTGTTCGACCGCCATGGCTCCCTGTCTTCCCACGGTCGTGTTGGTCTGATCCGTCAGCAGTTTGGGCGGTCTCACAATCAGATGCCGCACTGTCGGGTAGTGGACGGCAGCCCAGTTCACCAAACCTTCCACGGCGCATTTTGCTGTCACATAGTGCGCGAAAACTGCCGGGAGCTCTTTGACGAAGGACGAAGAGAGGACGATGTTCCATCCTGCCTGATTGGCCAGCAAGCCCAGAAAAGTGGACATGGGAGCGGAGACGAGCGCGAGACTTCTGGTGAGAAAGTCTTGGAACTGCCCACACTTTTCGGGTTCGAACGCGAGTGGACGAATAGGGGGCGATGCATTGCAGACGAGGAGGTCCAAGGCCCCGTATTGTTTGAGAATGGTATCCCGGAGAGACAGGCACCACTCCATATCAGCTGCATCTCCCTGCATCAATTCAAGTTGTCCCGACCGATTCCCGAGACTGGCGCGAACGTGTTCCGCTTCCGCCGTACTATGCTGATAGTTCAACAAGACCGAGCAGCCTTGCGAAGCCAGCGCCTGTGCGAGAGCGGCGCCAAGACCGCGGCTCCCGCCGATGACCAAGGCGAGTTTTCCCTTCAGGTGTTCGGATTCCGGCAGCAGGTCGTTGATGCGTCGAAGGGAGGATTGCGGGGAATCCTGCCGCACGAACGCCCACATGTGAGCCGTCGCATAGGGGCGCGAGCCGGTGGAAAGCGTGCCTGCCGATCTGAGGAGGTCATATCGCTGATCGAAGTCTTCAATAGCCGCGTCGTAGTGAAACGGTTCTTCCCAGTGCGGGTCGCTCTCATGAAAATCAAGGGTGAGTCGCCAGAACACGGCGCGTGTTCCAGGAAGGTGCATCCCCACGACAAAACTCGTCCACATCATCGCCGCAATCTGGTGCAGGGTCGCGCCCTTTCCTGCGAGTCTCCAGCGCTCGACCACCTGCGCAAATGCTTCGGTCTGTGGCGCATAGGAGCCGGTCACGCGAGTGCCCGGGATGAGGGTATCTTCTTTTCGATCCTCCGGCTCCGCGGTACAACATGCCTCCGGAAAGCGTTTTCCCTCATCATGCCCCTGTCCCGGCATGAAGGTGACTGTCGCTGTCATCATCAAACGAGTCGTATCATAGAGTTTGATGCGCGCTGTGTCTGTCGACGATTCAATGATCTCGAGACGATAGGGCATCTCCAGGCTGAGGGGATTACGAAACTCGACGGAGAGATGCTGCAGGTGCCGGTTAGGGCGTTCCGGGAGATGACCAAGCGCCGCTAGAAGGCCCAATACGCCGAACACCACCGGTTCGGCATACGGTGTCGTGCGGGCATAGTCCTCGGAGAGGTGCAGAGGGTTTCTGTCGCGACTCGCCGCGCTGAAACGTGCAAGATCCTCTTTCGTGAAGCGGACGGTAGTCATGTGGACAGGAAGAATCGGATTGAAATCGACCAGTCAGGACGTGCCATCAACGGATTCCCATGCAGCGACGCTCTTCACAAACGGATTGGCAATCGGCCCCCTCGCCTTCAGGTCATACCGCCACAGGTGTTGCTCTTTGGCCTGGTTGAATGGCTCGAATCCGTGCTTCGCATAGACCTCTGCCGCCATCGCGTTCTTCTGCGTCGGAATGTAGGTGCCTTGAAGTACGGTGCAGCCAAGCTGAGCGGCATGCCGGCACAGGTGTTCCAGCATCGTGGCCTCGACGGTCCTGCCGATGACCCGGCAGCTCATGAGCCAGGTATCGATATCCAAAAGTTCGCCTTCGCACCGCGCAATCATGACACTGACCAGTCCATGGTCGGTGTAGCGGTCTCGCAGCCGTAGGGCGAGGTGGACGTAGTCCGAGCTCCGGATGAAGGCGGTCAGTTGTGGCATACCGTGGCGTCTGGTGGTCAGATTGAATTGATTGGTTTTCCCGATCAGCTGCGCAATTCTCGGTAGCTGTGTCTCGTCGAAGGGTGTTACGAGCGCCTGCATGCGGAGACTGTAATAAAAATCTTCGATGGACCCGGCTGCGGCCTCTAACTCTTTGATCTGCGCTCTGGCGCGATATTGATCGGCGCGCTCACTGTCCTCGGCCGTCAGGGAAGCGGTCTCGAGCGAGAGGTATTGGGATAGGGCCCTGGTGTAATAGGCCGGATCGTCGGGCAACGGAAGGACATCCACTTCGGGGAGAAATGTGCGGACAATGTCACGTTCAACGGGGTTGTCGTCGACGAACACGAGACTATCCAGCCCGATTTGTAAGGTATCGGCGATCCTGCGAATGTTGTCTGATTTGGATTCCCAATTGGCGATGAAGAGGGCAATATCCTGCAGCGTCAGCCGCATCTCCGGATGTTTTTCAAATGGCTGGATGGCATCGGCGTAGTTGTTTTTTGAGCAGACGGTCAGGATGACGCCCTTCCGTTTCAGCTTCAGAATAAATTCCTGGAACGCCACAAATGCCTCGCCGTCCGGTCCCTGTCCCAACTTGATTCCGGCGAGACCCTCTTCCGCAATCACTCCGCCCCATAAGGTGTTGTCGAGATCGAGCACGAGGCATTTACGGCTCAGGCCGAGGTCCGCGGCTATCACCGCGGCTGTGTGCCTTGCGAGCAAGGGCAGGGCCTCAAGGGCCACTGCTTGCTTGGAAAGGTTCCAATAGCGCGGGTCGCACCACTGCCGTTTCCCGATGAGCGCCGACAGACGTTCGCAATCCACCAAGGATACCGCATGCGCTGCCGCTTCGCCCAAACGCATATTCACGGCCTGGGTCATCATGTATCGAGAGCCGGGGAGTCTCGTCGCGAGATTCCCTGCCGGCACCTCGCAGGGCAGCGCAAAGTTATGCTGGATGACGCGGGCCTGCGCACGTTCCGCGACCAGCTTCCAGAGTGCCGTCCATCGGTCAACCTCAGTTCGAATATCCTGCTCAGGCGTCGAACTGTACTCGGGGAGGCGGAGATCTCCTTCGTGGACCGCAAGGATGACGATATCGGGGGCGAATGCGTAAAGCCGACTTCCCGGATCGATGATATCCTGCTGGTATTGTCCGTAGTGACTCTCGTAGAGATCGATATGGATGCCGAGCCTGGCCGCGGCAAGCTGCAATAATGGACACAATTGGGTCGTGGTGTAGCTGCTTACCATGGCGACCTTTGCTGATCGCAATTTAGGCCAGCCACCCTGGTCTGCATGACGCTGGAAGAGCGTCCACGCGGTCAGCCAGGTCGTGTAGTCATCACCCGCTTCAACCAGGGAAAGGGCCCATTTGCAGGCGTCCGAATGATGTTCGAGCTTATCGTAACATCGCGCGAGTTTCAGGCAGAGCGCGGGGGAGAGGGGAAACGTCACCGCCTCCAAATAAGAGCGAATGGCTTGTTCTACCAGGCCTTGCTTGCGATAGGCGTCACCGCGTGCCTCAGGCGTGTCGGGAGAGGCGGACTGTTGTGGCGAAACGATGCCGCTTGAGGTCATCCTTTGTGAGCTCACATGTTTTGGGCGATCCCACTGGGGCTGTGGGGCTCGTCGGGGGCATTCGGCAGGCGTATCACACGGGGAGCTTCGGCAAACACTCTCGCTCCTTTAGGAACATTGGACATCACGACGACATTCGGGCCAACGACGGCGCCGTCTCCGATCGTCACGGCGGCAAAAATCACCGCGCCGGGTCCTATTTCCACACGGTTCCCGATCCTGGGGCCCTTGTGTAACGTTTTCTGTCCGCCATACCCTGCGCCGATGGTGGCATTGTGGCGGATCAGACAATCATCACCGACGACCGTTTTCCAGTGGAAGACGACGCCGTTTTGATGCACCAGCCAGAGTCTTCGCCCCAGAACAACCGTCAGCGGAATTTCGATGCCATAGTAGTTGCGTATGTAGCGGTACATGACCTGATACAACCAGAGCAGCACGGTTCGCAGCGCTCCGGGCCGTTTATTGGACACCCAAGTGCCAAAGCGATGTACGGCGATGGCGCGAAATCCTGGCATCGTCCAGTCATGATTGTTGATCGTCCAGTCCTCATGAATCTGGATCGCCAAATCCTGTACGCTTCGAAAAAGTCTGCGAAATGTTCCCAGCATGGGCATGTCGGTTGGATGGAGAATTCTCGCCAGGACGTTCATAGCGCCTCAT
>DAONAB010000275.1:0-4541 GCA_035400805.1 Nitrospira sp.
CCGTCCTTCTGCACGAAGTGATCAATGGCCGGTATGATCAACTACGGCGATATGCCCATGTACTGAATGAGTATGTTCTGCTTCCAAGCCTGATTGAAGCGGATGTTGTGAAAAAAACGCGCGAAGCCTTAACGCTGGAGGGGGCAAGTCTGGAAACCGAAGATGATGAGGATTTTGTGCCCATCGGCATATATGCATTCAAAGGGGAAGCAAATAGTGGCAGGAACCGCTTCAGGCCCGTCTGAGAGGGAAGCGCGTTAGCGAGGTGATGTGGGCAGGCGCCGGGAGCGTTGCGCGTGGAGGGCAAATTCCAGCGCAGCTTCGAGTCGAATGACGCGGGCGTTGAGATCTTCAATGTGGGACTGCTGCTTGGCGACCGTGGTGTTGAGTTGTTCCACTTTATCGTTCAGCTTGATGGTGTTGGCGAAGGCATCCCACACGCGCTCGGTGAGTCCCATCGTCACCCTTTCTTGCGGGTTTTGGAGAGCGCGAGCATGCGCGCTTCCGACTCCGCTACCAGGGCGAGGGTTTTGTCGATGGCGCGAATGGTTTTCTTTGTCTCCCGGATGACTTGCTTGGCCATGTGATCCAAGAGCGCGGGATCATCGGCCGGAACGTACCGCTCGCCCCCTTCGCGAAGCAGTTCTGCCATGGTGAGATTGGCGGCTTTTGCCTTTTGTGCCAGCCGGCGTTTCTGGCCGGGGCTCATGAGGATGGGGACTTGGACCATCGTGGATGGCATGGTGGCCTCCTCGGCGTAGATATATAGGCCATATATATCATAGGATCGGATTGACTGTCGATGCGGCCCATTTCTCCGCGAGTGTGTGACGAGTGTGTGAATAGACGCTGAACGGCGTCTCTTGCTCAATGGCGTCCGGATGACGTATACGTAGGGTTGATTGTCTGAGTAGTACGCAAGAAAAACAGACGGTGGTTCCCGCATGCGGGACTGTCGGTGGACTCTGAAGATGAAAGGTTCCTATCGTGTCGATTGACGAAAAACTGACCAGTCTCGGTCTCACGCTTCCCGCTCCGCCGAAACCCGTCGCGAGTTATGTGCCGGCTGTACTGGCCGGTGATCTGCTCTTTCTGAGCGGCATCTTGCCGTTTCGCGACGGACAGGTGGCGGTTACAGGTAAGCTGGGACAGGACGTGACGGTTGAACGCGGAGCCGAAGCGGCTCGACTGGCGCTTCTGAACGCACTGGCGGTCGTGAAGCAGGAACTCGGTTCGTTGGATCGTGTGCGACGGATCGTGCGAGTCGTCGGTCATGTCGCGTCGGCCACGGGATTCGTGCAGCAGCCGGCTGTGATCAATGGCGCGTCCGATTTGCTGGTACAGATTTTCGGTGAAGCGGGACGCCATGCACGCGTGGCGCTGGGCGCGGCGGAACTCCCGCTGCACGCCGCCATCGAACTCGAATTACTGGTGCAAGTCACAGTCTGACGGAGCCATTGCTCCGATTCCTGCCGGCCCTCTCCGCTTGCCTTGACTTCAAAAAAAACCGCTTGTTATAGTCCGGAAGTCTCGTGGTTTGATACCACACCCCCCATCCGGCTTCGTTGCCTCAGTTGCGTGGGGTTTAGTGCCACGTGCGGGGCGTTCACCTGGCGTACCATCATTTCATCCTCACCCGGCCTGCTCGTCAGGCTCACTCGAAGGGTATCGGTAGGGAGTGGATCCCATGAAATACATCACTTGTGCCCTCCTTGGTGTCGCGTTAGTGGCGACGTCCGTTGATTCTATGGCCGCCCCGGCTGAAGCTCCGGCCCTGCATCCCAATGCTGCCGTGCCGGGAGCTACGCTGTCGATCACAGGTAAAGGCTTCGGTCCCTTCAAATCGACCCGCTTCAATCAGGTGACATTCCAGGGCGTCCCCGCGCTGATTCAACGGTGGGATCCGGATCTCATCGAGGTGCGGGTGCCGTCCCAAGCCGTTAATGGCCCGGTTGATATCATCATGGGCAAAAAGCACGTGAAGGCCGGTGCGTTCACCAGGCTGCAGCCCATGATTCACTCGGTCTCACCGGCTGAAGCAGAACCGGGCTCGATTCTGGAAATTGCCGGAGAACATTTCGGCACCACGGCCGGCCCGCGCGATCCGAATACGATTTTCGGCGTCAATAGCGTGGCTATCGGCGATGTGACGGTGCGTGTCCGCAAGTGGCGTGACGACAAGATTGAAGTGGAGCTGCCGGGCAATGTGCAGTCGGGTGATGTGGTGATTCGCATGGCCTCGTCCGATCCCTTGCCGGACGGATCCTGCTGCGCGCCGGTCAAACAGGTGGTGAGCAATTCGATGCCGATGAAGGTGTTGGCCTCGGTGCGGGTCGATCCCACCAGCGGACCGGTCGGCACGAAAGTCGTGCTGTTCGGCAAAGGATTCGGGACAAGCAGGAACCCCGAGGATGGCGTGTTGTTTGGCGGACATCTCGCCACGGTCTCGCAATGGACGGATACGACCATTGTGGTGCACGTGCCGCTCGATGCCCAAACCGGCCCGGTCGTGATGAAGCGTAACGGCCAGGATCGGGCCATCGGCACATACACGGTGCAGACGCCCAAGGCCACGGCCCTGACGCCGACCGAGGCCCCTATCGGCACGCTATTGAAAATTACGGGAGAGAATTTCGGGTTTTATTCGGAGGCCGGGTCTACGCCGTTTAACTACATCGATTTTTCGCTGAGCGAAAACACCGTCGAGATCGGCGGCGTGCAGGCGATCGTGTATCGATGGGGGCATGACCGTATCGACGTGTGGGTGCCCTTCAGCGCGAAGAGTGGTCCGGTCGTGGTGAAACGCGCGGCCAACGCGCCGAAGCCGGACGGTACCTGTTGCGCTGAGAAGAAGGTGTTGGAGACCGAGGTCGGCAATTTCACCCTCGTGACGCCGAAGATCGAGTCGTACAGTCCGAACACCGGGGGACTTGATGAAGTGGTGACCATCAAGGGGAGCGGGTTCGGGAAGTTTTTGAAGACGGCCGAGCCAAGCAAGGTCATCACGGACAGTGTGTATGCCCGAGTGGCGCCGGAGTTGGGCGAGAATGTCTCGCGTACCGAGGTTTTGTTCAACGGGGTCGGGGCGATCGTCCAATCCTGGACGGATACGGAGATTAAGGTCAAAATTCCTCATCGTCATTCATACGGAGTCGGGAAACTCGGCGAATTCAATCCGGACCTGACGTCAGGGCCCCTCGTGGTGCGGCGCGGATCGTGGGATTTGCTGCCGGATGGGTCCTGCTGCACCCCCAAAAAATGGGTCACGCTGGAAGCCGGCACCTTTACGATTCAACCGTCCGGCCTGCCGGATGCCAGTTATTGGCGCAATCCCAATCCTGATAACAGTCACTTTCATTGAGGCATCGAACGTTGCATACATTGGCTGCAGTAGTGTGTTCGCTCTTGATCGCATTGTGCGTCGGCACGGTCGAGGCTGCTTCCCCGAACGTTCCTGTGACCGTCGCCATGCAGAAGAGCGGGTCCGAGGCGACGCTGTTGGGAATGTTTTTTCACGACCATCAGCTTGGTTGGGCGGTTGGGTCGGGGGGAACGATTCTCAAGACCACCGACGGTGGCCACAAGTGGAAGAAAATCTCCAGCGGCACGTCGTCGCTTCTGACCGCCGTCTACTTTCGCGATGCGCAGCGCGGGTGGGTGGTAGGGGCGAATGGCACGGTCAGATCAAGCAAGGACGGGGGCGAGACCTGGAGCGTCGTTGTCGTATCCACGCAGGCACCACTCTACGGGATTACCTTTGCCTCTCCGACAAAGGGCTGGCTGGTGGGTGGAAACGGCACCATCCTGCAGACCACTGATGGCGGCGAGAATTGGACCGATCAAGCCAGCGGCACGAGTGCGGCCTTGTATGCCATTGCATTGACCAGCGAACTGCAGGGTACCGTCGTAGGGGCCTTGGGTACGATTTTGACGACGGCGGATGGCGGGAAAAACTGGACCACACAGGTCAGCCAAAGTTCGGCCACCTTTTTTGATGTGGCATTTGCAGATGAGACCAACGGCTGGGCGGTCGGCAATGCCGGGGCCTTATTCCAAACAACCGACGGGGGAACTCACTGGGTCGATCGCACCTTGCCTTGTGGACGGACCTGCAACAAACTCACGGATCTTATTCGTGTGCGCTTCACAGACTCGCAGCAGGGGTGGATTGTGGGGGAACGTGGTCAGATCCTGCGAACCAGCGATGCGGGGTTCAACTGGGTGGAAGAAACCAGTCCTGTGAAACGTTCTCTCATGGCCCTCAGCTTCCCACGAGCGACGGCCGGCTGGGCCGCCGGTGAGGGAGGCATCATCATCGCCATCAGTGCTGGAAAAAAGTAACTGCTCGCCCGTCTCTCCTCGTTACCCCAATCGTCCCAACCGACTCTGCACGATGCTCAGCGCCGCGACTGCGGCGGTATCCGCTCGAAGAATCGACTCACCGAGACTTACGGCCCGGCACCGTCCCTCCATAGCTTGGGACAGTTCCGGGCCGTAAGTCTCGGTGAGTCGATTCTTCGAGCGGATACCGCCGCAGTCGC
>DAONAB010000276.1:0-4502 GCA_035400805.1 Nitrospira sp.
ACAGCCCGGCATGCGCCGGTCTTGTATGGGCCAGGTGCTCAAAAAATGCGGTGGAGAAGGTATGCAGGATCGCGACGGCAAACAGGGCGGTCCCGATCATTTCGATAGTGGTTGGCGTCACGTTGATTTCTCAGGGCGGTCGCGGCGAACCCCGACTAGGGATGACGCGCGGACGAACCGGTCCATCAGAATATGTGCGTACTGTACATGGGGTGCGAGGAATACGCCAAGCAAGAAAACAAACGGTAGGGAGATGAGGGTTGCACGATCAGCGGAGGTCGTCGTCGATCCGGATACGGCGGCGGGCCACGCCAGTTGCCCGCGCGGCGGCGGCCACCGCCTTCGCGACGCGCGGCACCACGTCGCGATCGAACACGCTGGGGATGATGTAGTCCTCCGACAGGGCCTCGGCCGGCACACAACCGGCAATGGCCTCGGCCGCCGCCAGCTTCATGGCTTCGTTGATCTCGCTGGCTTGCACGTCGAGCGCCCCGCGGAAAATTCCGGGAAACGACAGGGCGTTGTTGATCTGGTTGGGAAAGTCCGATCGGCCGGTAGCGAAGATCCGTGAGGCCTCATCGCCCACCCTCGGCTCGATTTCCGGATCAGGGTTGGCCATCGCGAAGACGATCCGGTCCTGATTCATCCGTTCGAGATCCTCCCGGTTCAGCACATTGCCCACTGAGAGCCCGATGAACACGTCGGCGCCCTTCAAGGCATCGTGGAGCGTCCCGCGCGGCTGATCCCGACGGATGCAGGCGTGAAGATCGGTGCGGCAGGCTCGCAGTTCCTCCGCATCACCCATCAGCACGATGCCTTCTTTGTCGCACCCGATGAGATGGGACGCCCCGGCGGCGAGCAAAATACGGCAGCAGGCGGTTCCGGCCGCGCCCAGACCGTTCACGACGATCCGGACCTCCTCCATCCGTTTTCCGACCACCTTCAACGCATTGGTCAGAGCGGCCAGGAGGACGACGGCTGTACCGTGCTGATCGTCGTGCATGACGGGAATGTCGAGGGACGTCTTGAGCGCCCGTTCAATCTCGAAGCAACGTGGCGCGCTGATGTCTTCCAGGTTGATGCCGCCGAAACCGGGCGCGATGCCGCGAACAATGCGAATGATTTCATCGGGGTCCTGTGTGGAAACACAAATCGGCCAGGCATCGATGCCGGCCAACTCCTTAAACAGCATGACCTTGCCTTCCATGACCGGCAGCGCTGCGGCAGGGCCGAGGTTACCCAAACCCAGTACCGCAGACCCGTCGGTAACAACGGCCACGCTATTGCTCTTGATCGTGAAAGCATAGGCTTTCGATGGGTCTTTTGCGATGGCCTGGCAGACACGCCCCACCCCGGGTGTGTAAATCATCGAGAGGACATTGCGCGTATTGACCGGGACTTTGCTCTGGACTCTGATTTTTCCGCCCAGATGGAGGAGGAAAATCCGGTCGGATGCCGAGAGCACATTCACTTCCGGCAGGGCTTCGAGCCGTTCGAGGACACGTTCTCCGTGGGCCTCATTCTGCACGTCGAAGGTAATGTCCCTAATCATGCGTTCGGCATTCGCCGACACGATGTCTACGGCCCCGAGGTTGGCCCCCTCTTCGGCCAGCAACCCGGCCACTTTTGCGAAGATACCTGGTTTGTTGAGGAGTGCGAGGCGGACGGTCAGGCGGTAGTTGGAATAGGGACCGATGTCATCGGTGGTCATAAGCTGCGACCCGGAGGTGAGTGGCCTTGTTCACGAGTGTATCACAGTGGATGATACGCGGGGGCGGACTAAAGGGCTTGTTCGCTGCGCAGGGCTGCCGCGTCCCACCGAATAGGAACTGTCGCCAAAGACCTTCTGATGCACGCAGTCGGCATGTGAGATTCGCAGGAACGATGACACGAGAACCATGGGCAAGTCTGAAGAGGATGAAGGCGCAATGATTGGTTGATGTTCAGCTCATATCATATTGAGAATTCAGCTTTGATTCGAATCCAACCGGAAAAGATTGTGGAGCTGTTCGCCAGGGGGCGTCCCAGGCCCTGGCGGGCTGTCTGCGGAGGCAAAACAAGATGGTGAAGAGTTTCGTTGACTTTTTTTGACAGGTTGGCTACCCTCGGCCCGCCCTTGTGGTGGGCACTTATATTCTCAACCTTTCAAGGAGGGGTTTCCATGAAGCGTGCTCTATTTGCATTCGTAGCGGCAGCCATTCTCGTTGCATTCACCGCCCCGTCGTTCGCCGGTGACGACAAGAAGAAGGAAGAGAAGAAGGGCGGCCACTTCTCCCAGACCCTCTTCGGCGATGATAAGAAGAAGGAAGAGAAGAAGGGTGGACACCTGTCCCAGACCGTGTTCGGCGAAGAGAAGAAGAAGGACGAAAAGAAGGGCGGACACTGATCCCCGCTTCCGACGTTCTTTCGTAGTCCAAATTGGCTCGCGACTCCGGATGCCGGCGCGAGCCAATTTTTTTGCCTCGCGCGGTTGCCCTTCCTTCTCTCCTTCGCTTCATTGACCCATTCAATCGGTGCGTGATACGGTTCGCGCATGACCAGCACAACCCCCGGCCGCGAGCCGAATCGCCTCATACAGCAGACTAGTCCCTATCTCCTGCAACACGCCTATAACCCGGTGGATTGGTATCCCTGGGGACCTGAAGCGTTGGCGCAAGCCGCGAAACTGAAGCGGCCGATTCTCCTCTCGATCGGCTATTCCTCCTGCCATTGGTGTCATGTCATGGAGCGGGAATCGTTTGAGAACGAGGCGATCGCCCGGATCATGAATCAACATTTCGTCTGCATCAAAGTCGATCGCGAAGAGCGGCCCGATCTTGATGAGATCTACATGCAGGCCACGCTGGCGCTGAACCGGAATCAGGGTGGCTGGCCCATGACCGTGTTCCTCACCCCCGATCAGAAACCGTTCTTTGCCGGCACCTATTTCCCGCCGGAGGACCGCTGGGGCCGTCCGGGCTTCCCCACTCTGCTCAAGAAAATTGCCGAGTATTGGGAAAAAGATCATGCGGGCGTACTGACCCAAGCCGCGACCCTCACCGCGCGCCTGCAGGACGGAAGTCACGCCCCTTCCCCGACCACGGTCGGCGAAGCCGAGCTCGACATGGCCGTGACCCAGTTTGCGGAGGACTTCGATGCCAAGCTCGGAGGATTCGGCGGCGCCCCGAAGTTTCCGCCTGCCACCGGCCTCTCGCTGTTGCTCCATTGTTATCACCGCACCAAGGATCCCCATACGCTCACGATGGTCCGCACTACGTTGGATGCCATGGCGGCCGGCGGGATCTACGATCAGATCGGGGGCGGCTTCGCGCGCTACTCCACCGACGAACGGTGGCTGGTGCCCCATTTCGAGAAGATGCTGTACGACAACGCCCTGCTGGCGCGCGTCTATGTCGAAGCGTTTCAAGTGACCGGAGATCAAAACTACCGTCGCGTGGCCTGTGAAACCCTCGACTATATTCTGAAGGAAATGACGTCTCCCGAGGGCGGGTTCTATTCCGCAACCGATGCCGACTCCGAAGGGGTGGAGGGGAAATTCTTCGTCTGGACGCCGGAGGAAATTCGCGCGGTGCTTTCGAACGAAGAGGACGTGCGGCGGATCTGTGCCTATTACGATGTCACACCGGGCGGCAACTGGGAGCACAAGAATGTGCTGCATACGGCCAAGTCCGTCGCGTTGGTGGCGAAAGAGTTGGGGCTGACCGTTGAGGACCTGCAGGCGACCATCGATCGAGTCAAGCCGTTGCTCTATGCGGCGCGCGCGAAACGGGTCCCGCCCGGACTCGATGACAAGGTCATCACGGCCTGGAACGGGATGATGATCAGCGCCATGGCGGAAGCCGGGCGGGTGTTCGACATGCCGCGATACCGGGCTGCTGCCGAGCGAGCCTGTGAGTTTCTCTTGACGACTCTCTCCAAGACTGACGGACGACTGTTGCGGACCTATCGCGCCGGCACGGCTCACCTGGATGCCTACCTGGAAGACTATGCCTATTTTGCCGAAGGCTTGATCGACACCTATGAAGCAGGCGGCAACGAGCGGTACCTGTCTGCGGCGGTGCGGCTCGCGGAGCGCATCCTTGCGGATTTCTCCGACAGTCAACAGGGCGGATTCTTCACCACCGCCACGGGCCACGAAGCCTTGATCATGCGCAGTCGTGAAGGTCCGGACGGAGCCACGCCGAGCGGGAATGCTGTGGCGGCAGCGGTGCTGGCCCGATTGTCCTATCACTTCGGGCGGGAGGATTTCCGGCAAGCGGCTGCTGCGGCTGTGCGCGCCTATGGGCGCCAGATTGCCCGCTACCCGCGCGCATTTGCGAAGAGTCTGATCGTCGTCGATCTGTTGACCAGCGGTCCGGTTGAAATTGCCGTCATCGGGGCATCCGGCGATTCTAACACCGTCGCGTTATGCGCGGCAGTCAGCCGGACCTATATTTCGAATCGTGTTATCGCCTATCGGACATCGCAGCAGTCCGAGCCGACCCATCCGCTGTTGCAAGGGA
>DAONAB010000277.1:0-2305 GCA_035400805.1 Nitrospira sp.
ACTGCGTGACCTTTCCGTCTTCGATATCCATCTTCTGATCTTCGATCCACGCGCTCTTAACGTGCTGCAAGGTTTTATTGGCGCGAGCGATACCCTGATGAATGGCATCGTCAAAACTCTTGGGGGATGCGGCAATGATTTCCGTCACGCGAGCAACAGACATGATAGCCTCCCTGGTTATAGAGTCGATCAATCGTGGCCCCATCAGGCTAGGCCGACGGCCACGCCCTGTCAAGGAGCCTTCCGCCTCTTGCCCTGCACCGCTCGGGTCGCTCCCAATCCCCCGCCGATTGTCCCGAAGAAGCCTCCGCCGTTCCCCCTGGGTAAACATCTAGGTTGACTTGCGTTGTGAGGGGGGATACCGTGCACCCGTCCGCGCTCGTAGATCAGTATGGGACACTCTCCATGCCGACCGAGATCGAGATACACATCACGCCGCTCTTTTCCACGCCTCTGCTGGTCTTCACTCCGGCTGACCATCGCCGCATCAACGCCGGGCTCTCGCCCCTGATTCTTGAACGGGAGGCCTCCGTGCCGACCCATCGAGATACCGAAGTCGTCGGCTGGTCGTCGCCTCACGATCTGTCGATGCTCGAATGGGCCGGAGAACCGTTGCGCGACCTGTTTGCTCCGGTGTTTGAAGTGGCGAAACAGGTCACGACCTTGTCTCAGCGCTGCGGACAGAGCACCGCTCGACCGGACTGGGATGTGGTGGAAGTGTGGGCGAACGTACAGCGGACCGGCGGCACCAATGCGGCCCATTCCCACCCCGGCAGTTTCTGGGCCGGCGTGTACTATGTGGATGTCGGCGAGGTCAGTTCCACGAAAGAAATGGGCGGAGAGTTACAGATTTACGATCCTCGAGGCTGTTTACCGCGCATGCTGGCGCCGTATCTTCAGTACAGCATGTCCGAATTGCACGACGCGGGAACCAGTATCTCCTATACGCCGGTATCAGGCCAATGTGTGCTGTTTCCCGGATGGCTCTTTCATGCCGTGAATACCTACCACGGAATCGCACCGCGCATCAGCGTGGCCTTTAACCTCGATCCGGTCCTCGCGCCCGGCATGATGAACGGCGCCCCAAAACATTCCGTCAGCGAATACCGTCGCTGAGGGACCGGTGGGCGACCATTCACGCTCCGCCTACGGTAACGTACTCGCCTGAATGAACAGGGCCTGTTCTAATGTCCGAAAAAATTGCTGGTAGGGTTCAGGAGATTCAATCGCCTTCAAGTAGTACTGGGCGCTGGCCCGCACGACCAATTGCGCCTCTCCACGCGGCCGAACCGTCACCGTGAGACGAACAAGATTGCTCCGGTGGTAAAACGGTCCCCAGCTGCGGAAGTGTTGATTGACAATCAACAGCCCGTCGTCCCGATACAAATGATACGAAGGGTCACTCAAACGAGACGGTTCGTAGTCATCAAACTTCTTTGCCGAGACGATTCCCAGCGCTTCATCCAGCACTTCAACGGCGAACCCCAGATCCTGACAGGTAGAGACGACCGCCTGAATGGTCTTGACCCGATCAGCCCCATCGAAGACCCGGCTTTGCGCGGCCCGCACCTTGACCTGGCTCGCCTCGGACAGCCAGATCTGGTCGCGCGATTCCCATTGGTTGTCATGTCGCCACTCATAGGGCGAACAGCCGGCCGCGAGCACCGCGAGCAGGAGAAGACTCCCCAAGATGGGTCGGCCGTTCGACCGGTCAAACGGGAACGGCTTTGAGCGGCGAAAACCGGCCACGGAGCTACTCCTTCACCAGAAACAACGACCGCTCCACCGCGGCAAAAAAGTTCTGGTACACCTTCGGGTCCTCGATCGGCTTGCTGTTGTAAATCGCATTGGCCCGGATCATGGTCTTGCCGGATTCCTGAGGCCGCACGGTCACCGTCACCCCGAGGACATCATAATAGTTCGGTTCGGCAAAACGCGCCGCAGTCACCAGGCCGAGCGGCGCATTGGCACGTTCGATAATAAATCCCAAATCCTGCAAGGCTGCGATCACCCCGCGCATGGCCACGGCAGAATCGGCCACCTCGAACGTGCGGCTCTGCGCACTCCGGATTTTCATCTGCGCATCGGTCGGGGCGAATAATTCCTGCCGTGGCTCCGGAGCTACACAGCCCTGCAGCATCACGGCACCGGCGATAATTCCCACCGCTCCGATCACTTGAATTCGATTCATGTGTCCTCGCCGTTAAATCGAATGCGGTTCCAAGAACACAGCCTTGGAAAGCTTCGCGAAAAATTGCTGATAGATCTCCGGGTCCCGAACCATCTCCATCTTCTGTTCGCCGGG
>DAONAB010000277.1:2405-4478 GCA_035400805.1 Nitrospira sp.
ATCTGAAACCCGAGATCTTGTAGCGAGGCGGCTGAGGCCGACAACAATTCATGATCATTCCCGGTCTCGAATAGACGAGTCTGCATCGCCCGGTTGGCGCTGCTCTCCGGCGAGAGCTCAAAAAACTGAGCCGGTTGCGTCCGTTCCGCACAGCTAGCAAGGAGCATTCCGCAGCTCAGCGTGAGGATGAGCGCCCCCCACCCGTGTCCGACCTTGTGGCCAGGCCGCTTAGAATTGGGTGGAGTTATACGCAAAGTCTCTGACCTTTTTTTCTTCGTCATACTTAATGATGATGGTCAACGTGCGCTGACGCTGCGAGCTGGAGCGATCGCTGGAGTTTGCGCCCAGAATGATCAACCCGGCATACGATGAGCTGGAGGTATCGACCCGATCCGTCGACACCTTGTCATAGATCCATACCTCTCGCCGCTTGTCGTCGGTGGTGACGATGTTCGGCGAGCCCAGGAGTTCGGCCACCTGTGCGGCCGACATGCCGACTTTCACTTCTCCCTGCACGCGCCCGACGGTCAACCGGTCCTCCTTGATTTCGGCCTGCTTCCCGCCGCAACCAGTCAGACCGATCACCGCACAGATCCCCACCAGCGCCAATCCCCATTGCATGTGTCTCATAGTCTGCGTCCCCCTGTTTCGTATCACCGTAGACACCATCGCCAGGGCACATCTTATCTCGCGCCCACTCCCGACGCAAAGTGTCATCTGCGGGGATCTTCCAGCGGCGACTGCCTGCATTCTCAGTTGGCTGGACAATTGATCGCAGGCCGCTACAATGGCCCTACAGGAGGATGATCAATGCCTATGCCCATGCCGGATGCCATGCCGATCGAACAGGTGCAGCGCGCGTGCGATGCACTCGTGGCGCAAGTACGAGTCGCCGTGTTGTTGACGCTCAAGCAGGGCCACCCCTTCGGCTCTCATGTCCCCTATCTCATCGCAGACGATTGGTCCCGCGTCTATCTCCACCTGAGCCGTCTGGCCTCGCACACTCAACACATGCTGAGAGACCCACGCGTCAGTCTGTTTATCGCCGAACCGGACAGCGCAGGCAAGAACCCGTCGGCCTTACAACGCCTCAACTTGCAAGGTAGCGGAGCCATCCTTTCTCCGTCCCACGAGTCATATGAGGGGGGCAAACAACGATACCTGGCACAGTTTCCACAATCACGGATGTTATTCGGCTTCGGCGACTTCGCCATGTGGGAACTGCACATGAGTGACGCCCACCTGGTCCTCGGATTCGGCCACGCCTACCAAGCCCAGGCCGCCGCTCCACGGGAGTGGCATCACCAGAAGCCTGAAACAAAACCGTGAGCCCTCACATCCGGACCGGTTCTTCTCTCGTCCCGCCCTACTGCTAGGCTGCCCCTCCAGCAGGCGCTCTCCCCTCCAAAGCACTAACCACTTGGCCGAAGGACCGATGGTGCGCTCCGCACCCTGCACAGTACTCTGCGCAAGGTCACGTGAGCTCACCGGAGAGTTTCCCGCACATGGTTTTTGCGGCCCCCGTCATCGCAACCTACATGCTGTTCTTGGTCGGACTTGCGGTGGCCGCACCGGGGATCGGATGGGGTGGTTCCCTCATCGAGCTCGTACCGGACGCGTGGCGCAATGGAGCGCATGTGCCGGCCTACGGACTGTTTGCCTGGTTAGTCATGTGGGGGCTTCTTCGCCGCGGGTGGCCGGTCATGTATGCGACCGGCATTGGCATCCTAGCAACAGGCGTATTCGGCCTTTGGACGGAAGTGGCTCAGGGCACAGCTCCCGGACGAGAAGTCTCCTTCGACGATGTGTGGAACGATCTCGTGGGCGGCATGATCGCCGGCGCACTGATGCTGGGGTGGGACAGGGTGTCGAAACGTTGTACGGTGGAACGGGAGACGAACCGTCGCCACTTGATGAAAGGAACAGAGCCGAGATGAACGCTTCCTATCGCGAACGTGAAACCAGACGCATCCCCGTGCAATATCCGATCTATTATTCGAACGGCTCCTTTCAAACCATCGGGGTGACCGAGGACTTCAATATCGCCGGGGGACGCGTGCGCGGAAGAGAAGC
>DAONAB010000278.1:0-4471 GCA_035400805.1 Nitrospira sp.
CTAGCCCTGACCTGTCTGAATCCCTATGGTTGGCGTCTCTATAGCGAAATTTACGAATCGCTGACCGATCGCTTCATGATCGACACCTTGCGGGAGTGGCAACCCGTGTCGTTTCAGGGGTGGGCCGGACGGGCCTACGGATTCTATCTTCTTGGGCTTATCGGGTTGATGGCCGGATGGTATCGACGAATGGAGCCGGTTCGGTGGGTTCTGCTGCTGCTGATGTTGGGCTTGTCCCTGCGGCACTGGCGGAATGTCACCTTGTTTTTGATCGTCAGCCTTCCACTGGCCGCCCAGTTGTGTGCGCTGGCGGGGGAATCTCTCCTGCGCCGGATTCCAGTGCTGCAGGCCTATGCGGCCGGCACGGTCCTCCTGTTATCGATTGTGGCAGCGACCGCGCTATTTGCTCAGGGCTCCGAGCATCTGGAGCATGTCTGGCAATCGGGGCGCACTCCCGAGGTGTATTTTGAACGGACGGAGTATCCCATCGAAGCCGTGCGGTGGATTCGGACCCACCGGGATGAAATGGGGACGAGGCTGTATAACGACTATAGCTACGGGGGGTTTCTGCTCTGGCAACTTCCCGACGAGCGAATTTTCATCGACGGACGGATGCCCGCATGGCGGATCAAAGACCGGTGGATCTTTCACGATTACGTTGCCCTCAATCGTGAGGATTCTCCGCAGGTGAACCTGTTGGATCGTTATGGGGTGGATTGGGCGATGATCCCGCGTGGGAGTGCGTTGGCCGTCACCCTGGAGACTGACCCGGCTTGGAAGTCCGTCTATACCGATGCCAAGGTCGTGATTGTGCGCCGGCAGCCGTGATCGCAGGGGGCGTGGTTTAGAAATGTGTCGGTTCGACTGTGGCCAGGGGCGGTTCGACGCCACCAGGAGCAGGCCGGACACGAGGCTGATAGAGGCCCTGCGCGTCTCGTTTCTGGATGGCCAGAAGTTCTCGCAACATACCGGCGCCGTCTCGCCACGGACGAACTTTCGAGCCTGGCTGATCGGTCCAGTTGACGGGAACTTCCGCGATACGGTAGCGCCGCTGGCGGGCAATGTGGAGTACTTCCAAATCGAATGCGTAGCCGTCGACACAGGACACGGCAAACAAATCCTGAGCAACCGCCTGACGGAATAATTTGAACCCGCATTGCGTGTCCGCAATCTGCTGCACGCCCAATCGTCGCACCAGGTTGTTGAAGAGGCTTCCCAAGAGGCTCCGGTGCCATCGGGCATGAACGGTGAAATCGGGATGGTGGGACGCCAGGGCGCGTGATCCGATGGCGAGGTCAGCTCCGTCCGTGAGCGCCGCTTCCAGTCGTCCAAGTTCCTCGATAGGGGTGGCTCCATCCGCATCGGCAAACAGCTGGATGGCGCCGCGCGCGGCCTGCATGCCCCGTCGGACTGCGGCACCTTTGCCCATGTTGCACGTCAATTGAATGAGCCGCAGCTGGGGACAGTTGTGCGCCGCCAGCCTGACGGCGTGAGCCGTCTCGTCGTGACTCCCGTCGTCCACCACCAGAATTTCGTAGGGTTGGCCCCGCTGGTCCAGATAGGCAATCACGCGCGGCAAAAACAGGGGGAGCCGGCGCGCCTCGTTGAAGGCGGGAATGATGACTGAAAGGGACGGTGTCTGGGTCGAGCACAGAGTCACGTTGAGACAGCCCCCAGTGGGAGTGTGACGCGACCGCTTCGTCCGGGGACGAAGGGTGCACCACGGTAGCTGAGCCCTGTTCGAAATGCAAGCAATGCGTGGCGCATCTTGACAGTAGCCGCGCGCGGAGGTGATCGTATCTCAGGTATGGCGATGTCGTTGGCTTCGATCCGGTGCGGAGGATGGCATGGCGCGCAACGGGATGTGGTCTGCTTCGCTCGTCGGGTTGTTGATCCTGACGAGCTGTGCGGTCGCCAGTCCACCCAGTCGCCTCGCTCAGTATGTTGAGCCGGTTGTGCCGGGGGAGGCAGCGACAGAGAAGCTTCCCGCCCCGCGTCCGCTCCATGCCGTGTTGGTGGTGGTCGCGGACAGGTCCGCTCCGGATTCAGCGCCCGTTCTGCCGGACGAAGCCCTGGCGCGTGTGGGGGAGCTCCTCACAGCGGAGCTTAACCGTGGGTATCCCGTCACCATTGAGCGGGTCGTCAAGCTCGATGGGATGGTACCAGGTGGAGCCGCACCGGGTTGGCCGGAGATCGCCAGGCAGCAAGGAGTGGAGTATCTGCTGGTGACGGTTTTGTCGAGCACCGAGCAGGAATATCCGGTGTCGCTCTTTTTGGGGTGGACGACCCATCAGCAGCCAGGATTCCGGCGCGATAATTGGTCTCTCGCCGAAGCGGCGTTGATCGATGGATCGACTGGCAGGACGTTGTTGCAGGCGGAAGGCCGAGCCATGGCCACGTTGGATAGACCCACGGCGCCGGGCATTTCGCAATGGTACCCTGTCATTTATCTGCGTCCGCAAGATCCGGAGCGACGAATCTGGCCGCCCTCTTATGAAGGGGCGCCCGTCACGCTTCGCGTGGTCGCGATGCAGCAGGCGGTGAAGCGGCTGGCCGGGAATCTCCAGCGAGCCTGGGTGGAGCAGCGGGATCTTGAGCTGGCCTCGTCGCCAGGGTTGTGAGGCATGTTCGGCAGTGGAGCGAGAGCGGAGGAGAGGAGGGTGACATCGAATTCTGACCTGCGTTTTCCTCTTTGAAGGCGATTCTGTGATTAGTGTAGAATGAAACGTTCATCGTTGGCGCGGAGGATGGTCCCTCAATCTCAGGTTTCCAGAGGAGTACACATGGCGTATCGACACGAGCGCAGGAGAGTGCGGTCCGTACTCGCAGTAACCGCGATGGTTGCTGCCACATTCTTATCCGGTGGGATCCAGCCCCGGGCTGATCAGGCCGAGGCCGCTGGCGTTCCCCCGGCATTCGCTCAAGGGTTTTCTGAAATTGTGAAGGCGGTCACGCCTGCAGTGGTGAACATTGCGGTAACCGGTGGCGGCGAGGGCCGTCGGGAAGGTCGTCGTCAACTTCCGCCTGGCGGTCCTTTCGGTGGTCCGCCTCCCGGCCCCGGTGGGCCCGGCGGTGATGAGCCTCCCGGCATGGAGCCTCCTGGTGGTCCCGGTGGTCCTCCCGGCGGTGGTCCCCATCGCCCCGAGCAAAGCGCAGGGTCCGGCGTGATCCTCGATCCGAATGGGTATATCGTCACCAATAATCACGTGGTCGAAGGGGCCACTCAGATTACGGTCACCCTATCGGATCGCCGCGAATTTCCCGCCAAAATTATCGGAACCGACCCCAAGACAGATTTGGCCATCATCAAGATCGAAGCCAAAGATCTCAGCTCGATGAAGTGGGCGGATTACGATGAGCTGCAGGTCGGCGATGTGGTCCTCGCGGTGGGCAGTCCGTTCGGACTCAGCTCAACCGTCACCCTTGGCATTATCAGCGCCTTGGGTCGAGGGAACGTGGGCATCGCGGATTACGAAGATTTTATTCAAACCGATGCGGCCATCAATCCCGGCAATTCGGGCGGGGCATTGGTCAACATGCAAGGCAAGTTGATCGGCATCAACACGGCCATCTTCTCCCGCACGGGCGGATCGGAAGGGATCGGGTTCGCGATTCCCAGCAGCATTGCCACCGACATCGTCGACAGTTTGACGAAGACCGGGAAAGTGGTGCGTGGCTGGATGGGTGTGGCGATTCAGGAAATCACTCCGGCCCTGGCGAAGTCCTTCAAGCTGCCAGAGCAGCGCAAGGGTGTGTTGATCAGTGATGTGAATGAGAACGGTCCGTCCCATACCGCAGGAATGCGACGTGGTGATGTGGTCATCTCCTTCAATGGCAAGGAAGTACAAAGCGTCAGCCAATTGCGCAACCTGGTCGCGCGCATGGGTGTCGGCAAAGATGCCGATATCAAGATTTTGCGCGAGGGCAAAGAGCAGGTGTTGAAGGTGAAGGTGGCTGAGCGTCCGTCGGATGAAGTTTTGGCGAAGCGTGAGCCGGCTCCCTCCGCGGCTCCTTCCGAAACCGTGAAGCCGCCGGATAACGTCCTGGCGGCGCTGCGCGTCCAATTGCTGGATGCCGCGATGCAGAGCCAGTTGAATATTCCGGCTAAAACCACCGGTGTCGTGGTCAGTTCCGTCGAAGCGGGCAGTCCCGCTGAGGCGGCAGGATTGCAGCGTGGCGATGTGATCCAAGAGGTCAACCACGAGGTGGTCAAGAGCCTCGAGGATTATCAAAAGGCGTCAGCCAAGGTGAAAAAAGACGAAATGGTCGTGCTCTTGCTCAGTCGGCAAGGGAACAATCTGTTCGTAGCCGTCAACCCGAAGTAAGGTATCGGTGAGGGAATGATCCGTCGAGTGGGCAGGGACTATCCCTGAGACTCACTCGGCGGACCACCCCGCATCAGGTTTGTGACCCAGTATGGCTGACGGGTTCAAGTTTCAAGAGTGGCTGCAAGATACGGTCTTTAAGCCGC
>DAONAB010000279.1:0-4443 GCA_035400805.1 Nitrospira sp.
ATGGCTGTTCCGGCTGGAGTCCGGCGCGCCCTTCCTATCCGCCCGGGTATCCCTTGGGATTCGTGGAGCGGGGGAGCGCATCCTGGTATGGGCCCGGGTTTCATGGCAACCGGACCGCGAACGGCGAAGTCTACGATATGCATAAACTGACGGCGGCCCATCGGACGCTTCCGCTGGGTTCGGTGGCGGTCGTGCGATCGCTGACGACGGGGCGGCAGGTGACCGTGCGGATCAACGATCGCGGTCCCTTCGCACGAGGTAGAATTCTGGATCTCTCGCTGGCCGGCGCCCAGGCGGTGGGCATGGTTGGCCGTGGCACGGACGACATCGAGCTGCGCGTCATCAGTTACCAGGGCCGCGCGGGCGAGATGGGGGTGCTGCGGGTGCAAGTCGGCTCTTTTGCCGATCCAGCCAATGCGCAAGCTCTGGTACAGCGGCTTCGAACTGCCTATCCCGGTTCCCGAATGGTCGCAGTCGACCTTCCGGATGGGCGCCGATATCGAGTCTATGCGGGACAATTCCACACGGACCCTGACGCCGAGCAAGCCGCGTCACAGTTGAAACGAGCGCTCGATACGGATCCGTTTATTGTCCGGGACGACGGCCAGCCAACGGCGACCGGAAATCCCTGAGCACACGAAGCCCGGTGACGCAGTACGCGACTGCTGGTCAGCGACTTTGGGCCTCAGCAGGAAAACCTCTCAAGGCTTGATGCGACTCACGGCCTATGCTAAGTGTAATAGGCAATGGATGATAGTGACCCGAGAGGACCCATTCTCGTCGTCTTCTCACGACACCCGGTAAGTCTTGCAGTTCGGACCCTGCGCTTCGAACTGATCCAAGGATCCATTTTTCACTCTTACACATTTGTGCCGCACCTTTAGCCTCGATAGGTCGTATGGACATTATCGTATTGATCGTGCTTATTCTCTTGTCGGCGGTCATCTCCGTCGTCGAAGTCGGGTTCTATTCGGTCAACGACACCAAACTCAGGGCCTTGGCCGATACGGGCAGTAAACGGGCAGAGATGGCGCTGCACCTGCGGACCGATCCGCAACGCCTCCTGTTGACCATCCTGGTGGGCGACCGGCTGGTCGACACGGCGACCGCCTCTCTGGCGACCATCATTGCCTTGAACCGGTTCGGCGGGCAGGGGCTCGAAGGTGTGCTTGGCGAGGCCTTCGCGGTGCTGGTCGGTATTCTCACCTTTGTCCTTTTAGTGTTCGCCGATCTCGTGCCCAAGACCCTGGCGGCCAAGTATTCCGTACCAGTCGTCCTGAACATGGCCTATCCTGCCTATGCCGCACAGCAGGTGCTGACCCCGATCATGTTCTTCGTCGTGCCGCTGATCTATAAGCTCACCGGCGGCAAAGGGCTCAATGTGCCCTTCGTCACGGAAGAAGAGCTCAAGATCATGTTGGATCAGAGCAGCAAGAGCGGGGCGATCGAAGCTCAGGAAGTGAAGATGATCAAGAACGTCTTCCAGCTGAAGGACATCACGGCGGAAGACTGCATGACCCCGCGTATCTACATGTTCTCCCTCGACTGCAATCAATACCTGCGCGAGGCGAAAGAGCTGCTCTTCAAGTCGAAGTACTCGCGCATTCCGCTGTACGAAGGCACGCTGGATAACATCATTGGCATCCTTTACAAGACCAAGGCTTTGACCGCGCTGGCCCAGGGCCATACGGAAATGAAGCTGCGAGACATTGCGCAGCCGGCCCTCTTTATTCCACACACGAAATCCGCCGACGATCTGATGAAGCAATTCCAGTTGGACAAGCGTCACATGGCGATTGTGGTCAACGAATTTGGCGGCGTCATGGGGCTGGTCACCCTGGAAGATTTGCTGGAAGAGGTGGTCGGGGAAATCGTCGATGAGACGGATATCACCGAAGAGTTGATCAAACGTATCGGCAAGAACCAGATTCTCGTGCATGGTCGCACCGAGGTCCGGAAGGTCAACGACTTCTTAAAGGTGGATTTAGGCGACGACGCGGTGACGATCAGCGGGTTGGTGCAGCACGAACTCGGCCGGATTCCGAAGGTCGGCGAGGAGGTGCATATCGCCAACTGTCGTCTCGTGATCCATGAAGCGGACCCGCGAGTCATCAAAAGTGTACAAATCTATAAGGAAGACAAACACCCCACGCTGCACGACCAACAGGTCGAGGAACATGTGCCTGTCACCCAGGCGTCACCAGAGCGGTAAATTCCGCTTCCGTCAGAATCTGCACCCCGAGCTTCTGTGCCTGGTCCAGTTTTGATCCTGGATCGGTTCCCGCCACGACGTACCCCGTTTTTTTGCTGACACTCGACGACACCTGTCCTCCGTGCCGTTCCACCAGTTCTTTGGCTTGATCCCGGCTGTAGCCGGCCAGGCCGCCGGTGAACACGAATGTTTTCCCGGCTAGCGATCGGCCGCCGGGATGAGTCTCTGGCGCCGGGAGCGCGACGGTTAGACCGCGCTCGACGAGACGTTCAATCACGCCGCGGTTGCGCGCTTCGCTGAAGAACGAGGCCAGGCTTGCGGAAATCTCCGGGCCGACTTCCCTGACTTGCAGCAATTCGTCCTGGGTGGCTTCCATCAAGCGCGACAAGGTTCCGAACTGTTTCGCCAGCACGCGTGCGATGTGTTGTCCCACCTGCCGGATGCCTAATCCCATCAGGAGTCGCTCGAGGGAGACCGCCTTGCTGCGTTCGATCGATTCCATAAGCAGGCTAGCCGACCGGTCGGCGAATCCGTCCAGCGTCAGGAGCTGCTCCTTGGTGAGACTGTAGAGGTCGGCCAGGTCCGTCACCATTCCCGCATCGACCAGCTGCGCGACGGTTTTTTTTCCCAGGCCGTCGATGTTGAGCGCGCTCTTCGAGGCAAAGTGTTCGATGGCGCCTTTTAGTTGCGCCACACAGACGGTCTGTCCGGTGCAGTAGAAGTAGGCGCCTTCGCGGGCGACCGCCGACCCGCAGACCGGGCAATGGTCCGGCATGACGAACGGCGTCTGTCGCTCTTCTCCTGGAACCGGCACCCGCTCGGCGATCGCCGGTATCACATCGCCGGCCCGCTCCACCTTGACCGTATCGCCGACGCGGACATCTTTTCGTGCGACTTCGTCGGCATTGTGTAAGGTCGCGCGGCTGATGGTGACGCCGCCTACCTCCACCGGTTTGAGCAGCGCCAACGGTGTCAGCGTGCCGGTTCGACCGACTGAGACGGCGATATCCTGGATGACCGTAATCTCCTTCCGCGGGGCAAACTTGTAGGCAATGGCCCAGCGTGGACTGCGCGATTTGCTGCCGAGCTGATCCTGCCAATCACGGCGATCGAGTTTGACCACGACGCCATCAATTTCGAACGGCAGGTCGTCCCGCATGGCGTCGGTCGTCTGGTGGAAGGCGAGGACCTCGTCAACCGACCGGCAACGCTGCCGTTGTTCCGGAACCGGCAGGCCCCAGGCAGCAAGCGCGTTCAGCTCGTCCCAATGCGTGGCGGGACTTGGACCAGCCAGCGCCATGATGTCGTAACAGGTCAGGGTCAAGGGGCGCGAGGCGGTGATACGACTATCCAGCTGCCGCAATGATCCTGCCGCCGCGTTGCGCGGATTGGCAAACCCTTCTTCACCCCGCTCCGTCATTCGCCGATTCAGCGCTTGAAACTCATCCAGTCGCATGTACACTTCGCCGCGAAGGACGAGGTGCGCCGGAGGATCAGCCTCCGCGTGGAGCTGCAACGGCAGGGCACGGATCGTCCGGAGATTGACCGTGACATCTTCACCGATCATGCCGTCGCCACGGGTCGCGCCGCGCACGAAACGTCCCTGATCGTAGACCAGTTCCACCGAGAGGCCGTCGAACTTCGGTTCCGCCGTGTAGACCGGCTGTTCGGTTTCCAGTTCCCGTTTCATGCGTTGGTCGAAGGCACGGACATCCTCCTGATCGACAATCGAATCCAGGCTCAGCATCGGTTTCTCGTGCGACACTTTACTGAGCTCGCTTAGTGGCGGCGCACCGACGCGTTGGGTGGGAGAATCCCCGGTGATCAGATCGGGATGCGCGGTTTCGAGATCGACGAGTTCCCGAAAGAGCCGGTCATATTCGGCATCGGAAATCTCTGGACGGTCTTTCGTGTAATAGAGGTGATCGTGATGCCGTATCTCCCGGCGGAGCGCCGCAATCCGTTGTGCGATGTTCTGGTCGGCCATGGGTGGACTACTCACGAATGAACTGCGCGGCGAAGCTGCGGATATCCTGTCCGTTCAGCACATGGAACCGTCGTAACCGGTCGATCAATTGGCCTGAGAAGCGACTCAATGGGATCGGGACCAACCGCCGGCCCGATCGTGCGGCGATCTGCCGCCATCGCGCCTTGGGCGGCACGGGCGTCACCAGGGCCACGTGGGTTTCATGCGAATGGGCCGTTCCAGCGGCGATCAACCGTTCCTCGAG